>CAYLJT010000369.1:0-8375 GCA_964383995.1 uncultured Polyangiaceae bacterium | reverse complement strand
GCTTGGGGACCGACCCTGGGGCAACTGAGCGTTACCCGGATGCGATTGGAGCTCTGCTCCACGCCTATCAAGACCAGTGGCCCCCCCGTCCAGGCGGGCGCCCGCGCCAACAGCGCGAGGAGCTCCCGCTCGAAGACGACGCGCACGGCGCGCTCCATCTCACGCAAGATCTCCCACTGGGCGTGCAAGGCGTGCTGGGACTCCTTGGCGTTGCGTCGGGACTTGACGAGCATCGTCGTCTGGCCGCCGGAGAGCTCGGCGCGTTCGACGTCGGCCTTGAGCGCGATGCGGCGGATGCGCAAAAAAGCCTTGGGAATGACTCCCGAATGGAAGCCGAGCAGCAAGAGGGCAGGGAAGGTCTCGCCGTGGGGCCCGACCCTGACGGGTGTCAAGATGTCCTTGCGTGTGGCGCGATAAAGCTTCCAGTTCTCCTTGAGCTCCCAGGCCAAGAAGCCAAAGACGCTCGGTAACAAAAACACGGTCGTCCCGGCTACCGTGCCCGCGAGGACGCTCCCCAAGGGTGCCAGTGGGCGCTCGGCCGCGGCGAGGATTTGCGGCGTATAGGGCAGCATCATTTTCTGGGCGACCGTCACCACAGGAAAGTGCTTGAGCGGGTTGATCTCGGGCTCGATCAGCAGCGTCGCGTAGAGCCGCGCGACATAGGCAATGAAGAACCAGCCAATCCCCAACGTGGCCTTCACGTAGAGCCGTACGGGGCCCTCCCCGGCGCGGAAACGGAGCGCCTCGTCGACGCGGTAGATGGCCCTCTCCAAAAGCTCCAATGCGGCCCGGAAGACGTCGACGATCAATTGAAACAGGCCAGGCAAAACCTTGTGTCCCAGGACCCGCGACGCACGCACCAGCGTGTCGATGCCTAGCTCAAAGAGCACGCGACCGAGCCGCGACGCGAGGGCCGCGCTGAGCGCGACGAACAACGCGATGTCCAGGGGAAGACCCCACGTCGGATGGTCGGAGAGGGGGCTCAGAAAATAGACGGCCACGCCAAGGAGGCCGGGAAAGATCACATGGCGCAGGGCGTAGGCGGCGGCCTTGCTGTCGAGCATCTGGCGCACGAGAGCCCGCCCAAACAACCACTTTGGCGCGGCGATGAAGAGCGTTCGCAGCAACGCGCCCAGGTAGCGCAGTCCAATCAGGCCCACGCGCCGGGCCTCGGCGCTGTGGATGAGGGCGAAGAGCAAAAGCGACGTGACCTGGAAAGAGGCCCACGAGACGAGGTGGATCTCGTGGCCGCCGAGGGCCTTTGAAATCGGCGAGACGATGTGCGCGGCACCCTCGAGCGCGAGGTAAGCGCCGCCGAAAGGCAAGACCACGAAGAGCACCGCGCGGCGGCCGACCTGGGTGCCAAAGGCGATGGACGAGGCCTTTTGCATCACGCGAAGGTAGATTTCGCCGGGTCGGTACACGCCGTCGAGGTCCACCGCGAGCTTGCGGTCGAGGGCGAGCAGGGGGTCACCGCGCCAGAGCTCCTTGGGGCCCGTGAGGTCCTTCAGCTTGAGCTGGTTGCGCGAGAGCCCGTCGCGTAGCTGCGGTAGCCCAAAAAAGCCGCGCAAAATGGCCTCATCGAGGAGCTCCGCGAGGAGCTTGTCCCGGGCGATCGACTCGTCGAGCGAGGTTGGGCGGAGGCCCACCGAAGCCAGCGCGTCGCCGAGCTTTTGCACGAGCTGTTTGCGCACGATGTGCTCGGCGCGCTCCCGCGCAGCGCGGAGCAAGCGCGACAACAGGCGTCGATCGCCGTCGTCGAGGCGCACGCTGTGCACTTTGTCGAAGGCCGAGGCGAGGGCCCGTGCCACGCGCAACGGGCGCGTCGCGGGCAGGTGCCGCACGACGGGGCGTTCGCCGAAAGAGAGGGCCCAGGTAGGCACGTCCACGGCGCGCAGATCTTCTTCGTGGGCGAGGGCCGCGCGCTGCACATCGAAGAGCAGGCGCGCCTCCACGGGAAAGCGAATTCCCCTGTATTTCACGGCATGATCGGCCGTGATCAGCAAGAGCGAGATCCACGAGAGCGCGGGCGCCCCGTCGTCCCCCGCGAGGGCGCTGTCGAGCCGCGATGCCAGCGCTTCGAGGGCGCGCCTCGCCGCCGCGCGCAGCTCCTTCTTCCGTGGCTCTCCGCGACCCTCCGCGGCGGTCATCAGCGAGAGCGCGGCGCGCACGTGGTTTCCTGCGGCGCGGGCGGCCTCCGCCTTTTGGACCAGAACCTCGGCTTCGGCCTCGCTCGTCGGGCCACGCGCTGACAAGCCCGCGAGCATGGAGATCGTTGGAGGTGCAACGAATGTCGGCGAGCTCGTGCGCGGGCCGGGCAGCGGCGTGGCGGTGGGCAAGCTCGCTCCCTCGGGGCGGCTCGCTTCGATGAGCGCCTCGGCGTCCACGAGGCCGCCGACGATCGAGCGCATCTTCTCGATGTTGGCGAGGCTCGGGAACATGCGCTCCCAGAGCGATGGAGCGAAGCGCGAGAGCTCGTGAAACAGCGCGAGGAGCTCGATCAAGACCTCCCGATCATCGGCCGGCGGCAGCAGCAGATCGTCTTGTCGTAGCACCGCGCGCACCTCATCCATCTCGGTCTGACCGAGGGCGTTCACCAGCGCGCGGACGTCGGGCACGGTGAGCTCACCGCGGGCCATGCGGCCCTCGAGCGCCTGATGAATCGCGCCGTGAAATGTGGCTCGCCACAAGCCGTTGACGAGGTTTTCTGGGCTCGGATCGCGCACGATCGTGAAGTCGGGTCGCGCGACGAACAGCACCTCTTCGGGCAGTGTCGCGAGGTCGCGCCCGAGGTCGGAGGCCGCCGCGAGCCCCGCGAGAGCGCTGCGCGAAAGCGCGTAGCAACGGCCGTGGGGCACCTCGAAACCAAGGCCCGAGCGGTGCCGATGCTGCTTGATGATGCGCCGCAACACGCGGTGATCCACGACAACGGGGCGAAGGGCCGAAGCCTCGACGCGTCGGAACAGAGCCTCGACATCCACGGCGCTGACGAATACCAAAAGCGGGACATTCGTGCTCACCCCGCGGGATCGGGCTTCCCTTGGCGCGCGCCTAGGGCGACAATCGCACGATGAAATACGGCCGCGCGCTCGCTTCCGTCGCAACATTGTTCGTGAGCATTGGAATGGCTGCTGTCGGCTGCGCCACCGGGGACGCGGTCAACGAGACCCGGGGCTCGTCGGGGTCGGACGCGTCCACCAGCACATCGGGCGTCGGAGGCGCGACGGCCACGTCGAGCAGCGACGCGACGACCTCGACGACGTCCAGCGGAATGGGCGGGGGCAGCGGCACGGGCGGCGAGGGCGGTCAAGGTGGCAGTGACCCCTGCGCCGCGGGGTGCCTCCCAGGCACATGGGACGTGGACGGTAATCCGCTCACCGGCGACTGTGGTTGTGAGTATCTGTGCGTGCAAACAAGCGCCACGGAAGACCCCATCGACGAAGACTTCACCGACGACAACTGCGACGGTGGCGACGGCCTCGTGGAGCAGTGTGTCTATGTGTCCACGAGCCAAGGCGACGATGCCAATGCGGGGACGCGTCAAACCCCCATGAAGACCATCGCGGCGGCCATCCAACAGGCGGTGACCGTGGGCGTGCCAGCCGTGTGCTTGTCTGGAGAGCTGTATCAAGAGGCCGTGACCGTGGTGAGCGGTATCAGCATCTACGGCGGTTTTGACCAAGACGACGTGGACTTCAAGTTTAGGCGCTCGCCAAACGTCACAACGGTGGTTCAGGCGCCCGGCACCGTGTTCTACGCACCGCAGATTGACCAGGACACGTATATCTCAGGCATTTACATCGACGCTCAACAAGACTCAACGCCCGGCGGGAGCGCCTACGGCGTCCGTTTGGTCGGTGGTCTCGGCACGCTCTACGTTCAGTACAACAAAATCGCTGCCGCGGCGGGCGCCGACGGTGCCGCGGGTGGAGTGGGCGCTGCTTTCGGAAGCTCCGCCACCGTCGGTGTCGGCGGGCAAGACGGTTGCGACGGCTGCTCCAACAACGGTGGTGGCGGCACGCAACCCGTGTGCGCCGAGCCCGGTGGCGCAGGAGGCCCGGGCGGTTTTGGCACCAACGGAGACGGCAGCTCGGGCTCGCCCGGCAACGGCGGCGCTTCGGGCGGCAGTGGCGGGGCCGGCTCCAGTCAGTGCCTGGTCGGCACCAGCGCGGGTCCGGGTATCATAGGAAATCCGGGCTCTCCAGGAAGCCAAGGCTCGCCGGGTGGCGGGGGCAACAACATCGGCACGGTTGCTGCCGGCGCCTATTCTCCCAGCGACGGAATTTCGGGCACCTCGGGCACCAATGGCAAGGGTGCTGGCGGCGGCGGCGGGGGCGGCGGTGGTGCTCAAATATGTCGCGGTTTCGGTCTTTGCGGCTGCTACTCCGACAAGGGCGGCGGTGGCGGAAGCGGTGGTTGCGGCGGAAGCGGTGGAAATCCCGGCATGGGTGGCCAGGGCGGCGGTGGCAGCTTTGGCGTGTTCGCAGCGGCCGGTAACATCGTCGTGACCGACAATGAGATCACTACGGTGTCCGGTGGCAAGGGCGGTGTCGGTGGCAACGGTGGCAACGGCCAGACCGGTGGCAACGGCGGAGGCGGCGGTTCTGGCAAGGACGACAGCGGCGGCGGTGGACCCGGTGGAAAGGGTGGCGATGGCGGCGCCGGTGGTCCGGCAGGCGGCGGCGGTGGCGGGCCGAGCGCTTGTCTCGGACACGGCGGAGCCGTCGTGTATACCTTTACCGGCAACAGTTGCACGACGGGCGTCGGTGGCGCGGGTGGCGCCGGTGGAACCAACAATGCTGGCGGCATCGGCGGAGCCGGGTCTGCGGGCAAAGCTTCGCCGAACATTCAGATCGACTAGCGACTCCGAGGACGCAGATGATTTTTCGTAACAACGCCGGGGCTTCGCTCCGAAGCCCGACGTTACCCATTGTGGTCGCATGCTTTCTTGTGTCCGCAGCGGGGTGTGGCAACATCCTGGGTCTCGACGAGTTCTCCGACGCGCCCACGTCGGCATCGGGTACCGGTGGGGGCAGCACCTCTTCGACGGACGCCACGAGCACGGCGACCACGGGCACCGGGGGCATGACATGCGAGCCCGCTACCACCATGCCGTGCTACACGGGTCCGCAGGGAACAGTGGACGTTGGTCAATGCCAATCCGGTGTCCAGACCTGTGACGAAGACGGCAGTGGCTACGGCGCCTGCGAGGGGGACGTACTGCCGGGCACCGAAAACTGCTCCGTCGATGGCGACGAAGACTGCAATGGCTCCGCGTGCGGTGAAGGCGTGTGGGCGCTCGCGATGGGCAGCGACACCTTCGACTTCGGCGGCGATTGTAAGGTCGGTAGCGGCGGGGAGGTGTACTTCGCCGCAGATCTAGGGGCGGACGGGTCTCAAGCCTTCCATATTGGAAACCAGACTTTCACGCCCAATGGTGGGAGCGATGCGCTCATCGTCAAGATCAATGCCGGCGTCGTCGAATGGACCAAAATATTTGGCGATCCCGACGATCTGAGCCCACCTGTTTTGGCGACCGTTCCAGGTTCGGACCGTTTCCTCGCTGCTTTTGCAACGGGTAACGGCACTCCCGACTTCGGCCAGGGAGCCTTTGGGCCAGGCGGCTTCGTCGTCGCCAGTTACGACGGCAACGGCGATGTCGTCTGGACACACAACTTCTCCAAAGGCCACACGGACCTTACCATGGGATCGCTCACCGTCGATCCAGCGACGGGAGATATCCTGCTGATCGCGACCTTTCGGGGTCCCATGGACGTGGAGGGTAAGATCCTCAGTCCGGCTCCGGTCAGCTCCGACTACGACCTCATGCTCATGAGGTTGGACTCCTCAGGCAACGTCATTTGGGTGACGTCGGTGGGTGACGGCACGGGCGGGACAAGCGCCTGCCCCGCGGCATTCGCCCCCACGGGGGACATTTGGCTTGCGTGCGAATTTTACGGCACCATCCCCGATTGGAGCCTCACCTCTGTCGGCAGCGACGATATCTTCCTGGCCCAGCTCGATGCCAGTGGATCCCTGCTGCAGATCAAGAGCTACGGCGATAGCGAGCGTCAGTCAGTGACTAGCCTGGTCGTCGACAGCTCCAACAACGTCATTCTCGGGGGGCTCCTCGAGGGCGAGCTTGCTTTTTCCGACATCTCGAAACTGAAATCGTCCGGGCCCGGCGACCGCGACGCCTACATCGCCAAGTTCAGCTCGAATGGATTCCACGTTTGGAGCAAGGACTTTGGCGACGCCGAGCTACAAGCCATCACGTCGTTGTCATTGACAGCCAACGACGACATCCGATTCGCGGGTGGTTTCGATGGCGTGATCGACTTCGGCGGTGGTCCCCTCACGAGCGCGGGCGATCTCGACATTTTCGTCGGCGAGTTCACGAGCTCTGGCGCCTACGTGTGGAGCCGTTCCTTTGGCGACGCGGCGGCCTTCCAGGTTGCCGGGGCCCTCCTCGATCCGACCGACAACGGCACGATCCTCTTTGGCACCAACGACGGCATCCTCGACTTCGGCACAGGCCCTCTCCCGACGTACGGTCTGGGCGACCTCTTCGTCGCGAAGCTCGCCCCATGAGCCCGCGCGTCGCCGCCCTCACCTCGTTGGTGCTGTTCGGCGCGGCGTGCGAGGTCACCTACGAGTTCTCTCCCAAGCCGTTCGACGCGGGCGTGGATGCGTCGGGGGGTGGTGGCGCTTCCCCCGCGACGACTACGACCACTGCGACGACGTCCTCGTCTTCCACGGGGGGCGGCGGCACGGGCGGCGTGGGCGGGGTGGAGTGCGAGCCGGCCCCCGAGCTCGGATGGGCTGTCATGATGGGCGGCGATTTGTCGGACGAGCCTCTGAGCGTGGCAGTCGATCCCCTGGATGGCTCGATTTACACGACGGGTCTGAGCACGAGCGCGGAGGTCTACTTCTCCGACAGCATTACAGGAGACGGCGCGACGGACGGCTTCAATGACATGTACATCGCCAAGACGGACAAAGACGGGAATACCCTTTGGGGTAAGGTCCTTGGCGCGCACTCCGATGTTTGTTCCTTGAGCTACCGTCAGCGTGGGCAGGCTTTGGCCCTCGATCCGCAGGGGAACGTGGACGTAACAGGCCGCTTCGATTGCACGCTCGATTTCAGCCCGGGCGGCAACTGCGACACGAGCGCAGGGTGCCTTATCGCGACGGGCGCGTCGCCTGTCAACCTCCAGCCCCTGCCCGACATCTTCCTTGCCGAGCTGGACCCCAATGGCAACTTCCTTTGGGGCAGGGCCTTTGGCACCAAAGACTATGTCGAGGACGTGTGGGATCTCACGACAGACGCGCTCGGCAATATTGCCCTCATGGGCAAGTACAAAGGCCTCCTCGATTTCGGGGGCTCCGCGCTTCCCGACGCTCCGACGAGCTTCAAGGGCTTTTTAGCCCTGTTCGACGGCGTCGGAGCTCACCTCTGGAGCGCCGCTTGGGACGGCTTCTGCGTCGGCACGAACGAGCTTAGTTGCCGGGTCGTAACGGACCCCCTCGGCAACCTGTACGTCCTGGGCTCGCTCGATGAGGCCCTCGCGCCCAGCATCGACTTTGGCGCGGGTCCCATCGCCTGCGGCTGCAGCAAGAGCTCGCTCGTGACCCGCTTCAACCCCCAAGGGGGGCTCGATTGGGCTCGCTGTTTGGGCAGCTGCTCCGGGGATCCCGTTGTCGATCACGTGGATGGCAGTGACATCGTCGTCAGCGACGACGGACAACGCATCGTGGTCGTGGGGCGCATTCGGGGCCAGGTCGACCTGGGCTTTGGCGCGATCACTACCGATGAGTTCGACGCCTTCGCCATGGAGCTCGGTGAGGATGGTGTCTCTTCGGCAGTGAAGCTCTTTCCAGGGGACAAAGATCAAACCATGTTGGCCGCCGCCTTCGACGCCGAAGGCGGCCTCGCGCTGGCCGGCGCGGCGCGCGCGGAGCTCCTGGTGGAGCCTTGCCCGCTGTTGCAGAGCGATCCCGCGGCCCCCTGGACAGACGCGTTCGTCATTCACCTGGACAAGGATCTCAACTTCGACTTTGGGGGCATCTACGGTAACGGCCTGGAACAGTCGTCCCGCGGGATACAAATGGCGCCGGACGGCTCCATCATCTTCGTGGGCCGCGCCCAAGGCGACGTGGATTACGGGGGAGGGCTCGTGTACGGGCACGGGCGGGGCGCCGCCACCGACGACATCCTGATTGCGAAGCTCTACGCGCCACGCCTGCGTTGAGCCGCTCAAGCCCCCATTGGTGCCGCGCTCGCCGTTGCTAGGTGCCAAATAGGAGGAACGCAAACGCCAGCAACACCCCGTTGTTGAGCGCGTGCGCGACGGCGCTCGAAACGAGCGACCCCG
>CAYLJT010000368.1:0-8382 GCA_964383995.1 uncultured Polyangiaceae bacterium | reverse complement strand
CCATCGTCGAAGTCAATCACACGCAAGGGCGAGGGTATCCCGCCCGCAGACATAGGCACAAGCTCTTTTCGTATGCGTCCCAGGCTATCGTGCTCAAAGCGGCGCTCGATGCCGTTCGCGTCGCGCAGCAAGGTGACGGCGCCCGTGCGCCGATCAGCATCGAGCCCCGCCGTCAAGGTGGTTGTACCGACCGCGACACCGTCGAAGTACCGACTCACCGTGGTCTGCTGTTGCGTGGCGTAGAGCCGGTCCGCCGCGTAGGTCACCGTCTCCACACGGCCGCGGGCGGTCACACGCTGGGTCAGCAGGCCGTCTGTGGCGTAGCTGAACGTAACGGTATCGTCGGTGCCCGTGTCCTCGCAACCTTGCGCCTGAAAGTTCGGACGGTAGACGGTATGTACAACGCCAAGGCCCGGATGGTAGGTCAGGTGGACTTCTGCCACGACGGCGTTGTTGTCCCAGACACCGTCGATGTCCGCCGCCGCGCCCGTTGTCTGTTGCGAGGTGGGTAGACCCAAGATCCACGCGCTGGCGTCGTTTTCGTAGCTCGTCGCCGTTGTCGGACCGTTGACAAGCTGTCCTTGAACATCCACGTCGCCTGCGACGGTCAGGGTTGGGTATCCATACGCGTCGTACGCAAGCGTCTCACTTCCTGCGGCTGCACAAGTGGTCGCGTCGCACTCCTCGCGGACCGCGCGCTGCGGGCGAATTCGCGCGCCGCCAGTGCCCAAGCTCGAAACCGCGAAGGTGCTGGTAGACCGTAGCGTTTCGCCGGGCCGGTCACTGGACGTCATGATGGCCTCCACCATCGACCCCCGCAGCGGATGGCGGACGGCAATTCCAGCGAGCACCGGGGTGACGTCGTAACGCTGGACGACGGTGACAGTCTCCCGCGTCTCGCCGGCGAAACTGTTGTGAAACTGAGCGGTCACCTTCTCGAAGCCGAGGCTCTGCCGACCCAGCGTGTCGCGGACAAAGTTCTCGTAGGAAAGAGTGACCACCTCGGGTGGGGGCGCGCCCACCGGCGGTACACCGACATCCGGTACTGCATGCGTCGTGATGCTCGTGACGATTTGCATGGACCCCGCCGGACGATCGCCGCCCGCGGGGAAGGTCACGGTGCTGCCGAGGGCGGATCCGTACGCAATCTCGGTCGCCGTCCCCGTCGAGGTATCGATCCGAATCAGCACGTCCGGCTGAGAGCCGACGTTTCGCGCCCAGCGCGGCAACACATCCGTACAGCCAGCCCCGGGCGGACAGTGCAACCCTGGCGACACCAGATCGACCAAGCCATCTCCGTCCAGGTCGACCACGCGTCCCATGTCGGGGAAGGTGACGTTCTTCCAGGCCTCGTGGAGCGTTGGGTCTTCGAGCGACGGAGCCACCGTGATGCCCGCAAGCACAAAGTCATCGGGAAAGAGCGCCTCCGTGTCGGCGTTGTCCCAGACCTCGTAGCCGCGGCCCGTGTTTTCCAGGACAACCTGGGTAAGCTCGTGGCTCGGGGTATCAAAGCCGGGAAGGGGATCGATCAGATACGCAAACACCAGGTCGACGTCACCATCCGCGTCGAGATCCACCGGCGCCATGGACGACACGGGCAACCCGAAGGCGGTTGGCGAGGGCGAGGGCACCACCAAGGTCCCCGCGAGGACCTCGGCCCCCGTGCGCTGCGAGTCCGCAAAGTGCGTGTCCACATCCGCCCCAGCGCACTTCTGGGCGCGATTCTTCAGGCGGCCCAGGTGACTCGACCACTGTTCGGTTGGCAGTGGAGAGTCGTCCCAGGTGCTCGGATCCACAGCGTCCGGGTCGCGGTACTCGAAGCGGTAGCCGCGGTTCAGCAGGACGCGGTGCCCCTGAAGACAGGTGCTTTGACCCGCAATAATTTGTGGTGGCTCAGCGAGCACCATGTCGGGAAGACCGTCGCTATTCACGTCCAGGTAGAAGGCGTTGAAGTCCACGTGGCTGACATACCGGCTTGACCCCCCGAGCACCGAAACAGCTCCCGGCCCCACGGGAACCACCTGATAGCCGTCCCAGCCCCAGGCGAGGTGTTTGATGACCTCGATGGACACGTCATGAATGTTGGTGGGTGGTGTTACTGCCATCGCCCGCGCGAGGGAAGGGCCGAAGGTCGTGTGCGTTTCGCCCACAAATTCGAGCGCCGATTCCCCTTGAGCCAAGTAAACCCGTGGCAGCATCTCGTACAGCACGCGAAAGGCTTCCAGGCTTCCACCACCGCCTAGACCCACCCATCCCCCGTCGTCCGGTGGTGAGATCGAGTCGCCGGTAAACCACAGCGGCGGACCATATTTGCCGAGGTCTTCGAAGGGATTGGGCTGGGCCTCCAGGGGCAGCAACACAGGCTCCGGGTCCGGCCCGGGTGGAGGCAGCAACGCCGTAGCATCGCGCAGAACATGGGGCGCCAGAAGTCCGAGCGCACCGGTTGGGTCTACGTCAGCATGGGTAACGAGGAAGTCGGCCAGAGTCGGCTGCAACGGCACATGACCCGGCCGTGTCTCGGACACCATGGCATCGAGCAAGGCCGCCGGTAGCGGCGCAAAGATGGGCGCGGAGACCACGCGGTCGGCCTGCTCGGTGGGCAATAGGTTGCGGATATGCGTCGCTATTTCTGGGGGAGCAGCAGTCGGCGCCTGGGCAGCGAGCTGGGCAGCGAGCGCCGCGGAGACCGGGATGGGAACGCTGTGCCGCATCACGCCGTCGACGAGCCCAAAAACAATGACCACCGCCCCCGCACCGAGCTCCGTACAGTGGACCGCGCCTCCGCCGTTCCAGGTGTCGGCGTACACCTTTTCGAACGACTTGAGCAGCGAGATGTCCGCCCTACCGTCCGCATTCAAGTCGCCGATGGGCGCGGAGAAGTCTCGAAGAACTTCTGGCGTGTAGTGGACGGTCAACGCCGTGTTTGCCCCCACGGGTACCTCCACGACGTCCTTCATCACCACGCCGAAACGCGACACCCAGGAAGGCCAGTCGGGCAGCACCTCGACCAGGGGCAGCATAACCCCGGAGTCGTGGGCGGCGTTGGTCAGAATTACAGGCATCGAAGGGTCCGCGCCCAGCGGCGGAATCAGGTCCCACACTTCCGAGAGAACCTCTGCTTGGTCTGCACAGACCTCAAACGACTCACCGAAAGCGAGCGCGTCCAAGTCGCTGTCACCGTCCACGTCGGCAAGCTCGCTGACCCGCACCGTCGGCAGCGATGCCGCCGCGGAGAAGCAGGCGGGAGCGCCCGCAGCCACTTCGTTGTCGCAGCCAAAACGCGAGCGTTCCTCCACCACGCGAGCTTGGGGCACCCGAAGTCCTGCGCCGTGATGAAGGGCGTCGGGGCGGCCGTTGCCGTCGTAGTCGAGAAACTTGGTTGCCGAGCGAAACGCGTACGCATCGAGCACGCCCGCCAGGGTGGTGGTCGGAGAGGCCAGTTGACCGACGGAGGTAAGCGTCTGCGCGTAGGCCGGGTCGAGGTCAGGCAGATCTTGCCATGGGGCAAATGCCGCGCCGCCGGGGGCGTATTGGAAGTCGGTCCGCTGGTAGGTCGGGTAGGTCGGGTCGTTGGCGATGCGCTCGACCGCCGACAGCAGCTGTCGATGCGTTGCCGGACTGGTTGTGTGAAGCAGGTTGTATGTCCAGAAGGTGGTGGTGGGCGTGCCCACCTGGATGCTGCTGATCAGCGTGCTGAGCAAGGTGTTGCCGTGCAAGAGGTCCAACGGCCCGGCCTGCGGAACGACGCTGGTGGTGAGGACAAACTGCGCTGGTGTGCCCGTTTTTCGATTTTGACCCCAGGTGATGCTCTTGAGGACGGGTAGTATTTGTGCCCGCGACCGATTCGGGCGATTCTGGTCGGCGATGTCGTGGTAGTCGTAGGTGATGGCATTCCCAAATGGGTCTTCTTCCCGAAGCAGGAGCCAGC
Source organism: uncultured Polyangiaceae bacterium (assembly GCA_964383995.1). GTDB lineage: Bacteria > Myxococcota_A > Polyangia > Polyangiales > Polyangiaceae > CAYLJT01. The sequence goes on along the minus strand of CAYLJT010000368.1, from coordinate 4,454 downwards.
CATATTCGCCGAGCTCGTTCTTGATGCGGGCCTCCGCGCCGGAAAACGGATCCTGACCATAGTACCGCTTGACGCCCGAAGGGTCGTGCTCCACCCAACGGTAGCTACCTGGAATCACGTCGCTGGGCGGTACTGAGCTTCCCGCGGGTACAGGCACATACATATCGTGGCGTACATAGCGCCCAGGCTCGGTTTCGCGTTCTGGATAATAAAGCACGCCACCTCCCGGTGGCCCGTCGACCTCCGCCGAGGCGGGAAGCAGCTCTCCGTCGGGGCCTGCGATGGGCGCCGTGGGGCTGTAATCGAACGCGTCTGGTACTGGAATGGAGGCGCCCCCCGACTGGACAACACGAGGAACGACCGGGGGAAATCCCTTGTGTGTCGAGCGTGCGATCATGCGGGTGGGTAGGGTCCAACCAACCCCCACGGTGGACTCACTCTTGGAGGAGCCGCTGTCATACGAGATGGCGACGGAAGGTGTCATACCGGAGCGCCCGGGAGGCAGGTCGATGGCAAGGGTGTGACTGAAGGAGCCGGAGGCAGAAACGGGGGCGGAGCGGAGCTTGCCGCTCGCGGCGCGCGCGGAAGTGTCGACGCTCGCGCGGGTTGCGGGTGCGGAGTCGGCAAACGTGAACGCTTCGACGGGAGCGGCGCTCTCCAGGGCCCAGACGTGCGGCGTGGGGCCGAGCAGAATGAGAAAGGCAAGGAGGCAGGCGAGGGACTTGTTGATGTAGCGCGTGATCATGGTGTCTGCCTGCGTTATCGTGCGCTCTCGAAAATTCGGATCACGATTCTCGCGACGGTCATCAAGAAGACGATGAAACATGGTTGCTCCTGTCTGTCATGGCGGAGATTGTTGCTACCAACGGCATCGTGTTCGCTGAAGGTCCCGAGGGAGCGGAGCACGCTTTCCCGGCGGGGGCAGGGGCGGAGGGCTACCCCACGTGCTCCGCTCGCTCCGAACAACGAGCATCCAACTTCCGGCTACCGAAGAGAGGACGAGGACGCCTCCGCTCTCCCTGTTCCAGATCTTTCTCTGCGAAAAGTGGAACAAGTTTGTGATTCCGTCACGCACCTTCAAGACACGCGACTGCTGCTGTCCGCAGCGTCAAAACTTCGACACGCAAGCCCTGACGTGCCACTCGCGACGACGTCGGCGTCGCCGCCAAGTTCGCCCTCGCGTTCGACACGACGCACAATATCGCGGCGTTCCAGGTGCTAGGCACGCAGCACCTTGGTCCCACTCTCTCCGGCCTTTGCGGCATCTGTCGCGCTTTCCTCGACCTGCCGCTTGAGCATGGCCTCGACAATTTGCGAGCCCTCCGGACTGGTCATCACCACGGTCGCCAACGTCTCCCGCAGCGCTTCGAGCCGCTCGGCGCTCGGTCGCCCCTCGTACTTCTTGACGACCTTGTTGATGGCCTCGTCCACGAAGGCAATACCGGTCGGATCGGGCTGGGGCGGCTTGGGCATGGGGTCTCCCTGGCCCCACAACTTTTGGAGCCTCTAATGATCTAAACTGCAAGATTTCGCCAAACCCTCTCATTAAAAATGAAGGGGGCGTCACTTTTTTTGAGACCGAAGGTCCCTGCCCAACTGACAGGCTTTGTTTCCCCGACGATTGCCCCACCTGTGCACCTTAAAAAGCTTCGCTGAAAATCTGGACCTTCGTCTCCGCGCGCGAAGCTTCGTTTTGCGACGCGAGCGTCCACCGAGGGCGGAACAAGTTCACCTTTGGTGAAAAAAAGCTCCCCATCGAGCCCCCCATGCCACTTCCAGGGAAAATCTTGTGCCAAAAATCTCGCGAGAGGGCCCTTCGCCGTGCCCAATTCGTGCTTTGAGCGACCTGGAGACCTCCTCGCGCGTCGCCGGGAAGCAAAAAAATCTCAACGAAGGTTCCCGCGCCAACGCGGAGCTTTCGGCACGCGCGCTGGCGCTTGCTTCGGGCGTCATGAGGCTCCTTTTGGGGTGTGGAGAGGTCAGCGTCTTACCGCGAGGCTCCCGTCTCCGTTCGGAGGCCTTCGGTAAGAAAATGTTCGCCTTGGCGGTGGGCAGCTCGGGTTCCCGGGCCGCTGCCGAGGGGCAGAAAGAAGCCAAACAGCCTTGGAAACAAGGCGCGTGCACAAATTCGGGCTTTGGGGGGGTGTCGGGCTTGGTCATTTTCGGCCGCTACACGCGAAATTACCAAATTCGACCTGGGCTTTTGGCTCGCGTGCATCGGTCGAACTCTCGAACCCCCATCGTTTACCTGGAATCCCCACACGTCATCGCACAGCGCAGCGATTTGTGTGCTCAAAGTCCTACAAAACACGGCCTGTGCACTTCGTGCATCGGACCTTGCTCAAGGCAATGGTCGCTTGCTCAAGCCTTTGGCTTACAGCCGTGTTCGCAAAGTCCTTGTTTTGCTGCCGCGTGCATCGCTGACGAACGGAACGTTTTCACCAAAAGCTTTTGAACGAAGGATATCTTGGGTCTTGCCGTGGAGGGAAGATCGCGTCGGCGTCATTCCAGCGCATCATGTCCTGGGTTTGGAGCCGATCGAATCCGAGGAGATTTCGCCAAACCCTGTCATGCACGAGCTACCCTTGTTGAGGGGTCTCGCCGTGGGGCCTCGGCGAGGTGTGCACCTTAAATTCCTTCCGCACATTTCCGGAAGCTATGTCCGCGGCGCGCGGAGCTCCGCGCCAAAAAAATGAAGCGCGCACCCAGCCTCGCGAAGCGTGCATGCCGGTCACGTTGGCTTGCTCCCGCCCCCGAAAGTCTCGTGACACTAGAAAAGCAGCCGAATTTCGTCGCGATGAAGCGATGCGCGCGAAAAAAATCATGCCACGCCCCGCTCCCTAGGCGACTGACATGGAAAATGAGGCACCCGACCGGTCGACGAAAGTCCACCCGTCGGAAAGCATCGTGCCAACGACGACTCGCAAAGCGCGTTTTCCGGTCGAAATTCCAGCGTGTCTGTTTCAAAAAGCGCCCCTTATGCACATCGTCGCTAAGGGCACTTTTTTTCAACGCTTCACGGTCCGGGGACGAAGCTCCACAAGGTGCTGCGTCGCTTCGCGAAGCGGTGCAAGCACTCCACGAAGTTGGCGGAGCCTTTTAGGGTGCACGCCCGCTCGTCACGGGCGGCGCACCTTCCCTCAGGGAGCGCGCACGGGCCTTCGCGAGCGGGCCACCGAGCCCCATGCGGCGCGCACCCAGGTTGAGGATCGGCGACCACGGCACCGGTCGCGCGACTAGGTCCTTCGCCGTGGCGCCGCACGCTGCGCGAACTGGGCGGACGGGTCCCCGGGACGCCAACATGGCTCGACGACTGGGGCGCATCGCCTAACGCGGCGGGATGGCGCCTTCGCGGGGGCGGCACATCGCTTCAATTTTCGTGCAACCACCTTCATGCCGATCAAGAAGTCCGATCTCTACTCGTCTCTCTGGAAGTCCTGCGACGAGCTTCGCGGGGGTATGGATGCTTCGCAGTACAGGGCGATCGGCGACGGGATGAACAAGATCGTCAAAGCGCTCGCCGACCAGAACGACCTCCGGGGGTCATCGATGTCGCGGATTGGAACGACTCGGACAAGCTGGGCAAGGGGCAGGCGATGGTAGATCGACTGTCGAACCTGGTGGCGATCTTCGAGAAACCCTCGCTCGACTTCCGCGGGAACCGGGCGGACGGCGACGATCTGCTCGGGGACGCCTACGAGTACCTGATGCAGCACTTCGCTACGGAGAGCGGCAAGAGCAAGGGGCAGTTCTACACGCCGGCCGAGGTGTCACGCATCATGGCGAAGGTGATCGGGCTCGGCAGCGCCAAGAGCGCGAAGCAGTCGATCCACGATCCGACGTGCGGGTCGGGCTCGCTGCTCTTGAAGGCGCACGACGAGGCGAAGGGCGCGACGGGCCTCGATCTGGCGCTTTACGGGCAGGAGATGGACAACGCGACCCGCGCGCTCGCGCGGATGAACCTGATCCTGCACGACTGCCCGACGGGCGAGATCTGGCAGGACAACACGTTGGCCGCGCCGCACTTCCTGGAGAAGGGCGCGCTCAAGACGTTCGACTTCGTGGTGGCCAATCCGCCCTTTTCCACCAAGGCGTGGACCAACGGCTTCAAGCCCGAGAGCGATCCGTACGGACGCTTCGAGCTGGGCGTGCCGCCGCCGAAGAACGGCGACTACGCGTTCTTGCTGCACCTGCTCGCGTGCCTGAAGAGCACCGGGAAAGGCGCGATCATCCTGCCGCACGGCGTGCTTTTCCGCGGCGGCGCCGAGGCTGACATCCGGAGGCAGATCGTCCGGCGTGGCTACATCCAGGGGATCATCGGCCTGCCGGCGAACCTGTTCTTCGGTACCGGCATTCCGGCGTGCATTCTGGTGCTCGACAAGGAGGGTGCGGTCGGCCGGAAGGGGATCTTCATGATCGACGCGAGTGCCGGTTTCATGAAGGACGGCCCCAAG
>CAYLJT010000367.1:0-8393 GCA_964383995.1 uncultured Polyangiaceae bacterium | reverse complement strand
CCTTGTCACCCGGTTCGGGAACCCCATAAATCTTGACCCCGTCGGCCCCGCAGCGAACGAGTTGCTTGCCATCGGCATTGAAGGTCAGATGATACGCGGCCCCGTTGAGGTCTTGTTGGGTCCAGAAAGCCACGGAGTTGCCGTCCTCGGCCACTTTGGGATATTCGTAAAGGCGGACCTGGCCGTCGCCGGCGCCGACGGCGAGTCGGTCTCCCTTGGCATTGAAGGCCAGGGCTTTGACGAGGTTGCGAAAGTCGTTGATGGTGCGTTTGACGAGCAAATTTTTACCGGGAATCACAAAGTACTCGGGGCGGCCGGTGGCTGGCTCATGGCCGCGGCGGACATGGCGCGAATCATGGCCTCCTTTGACTGGCCCGAGCCCCCCGTCCTGAGCACCGAAACGTTCGCCGAGATGCGCACCGTACACGATCCAACCGGCAAGAATCCCGGCGTGGCGTATGGTAGCTATCGAACGACAGCCTCAGGATCCATGTGGTTGGACTCCCACAACGGCCTCATGCCCGGCGCGGCTGCTATCCAGGCGCGCCTGGAGCCCACGGTGCGCAAGCTCGCTTCGCCCAAACCCAAAAAGGGTGGCGGACTCCCCGGAGACCTCGGTGGCTTTACGCCGCAAGTTGGCGCACTCAACCCTCTCGCAGTGGAGTCGAAGTGGGTAATTACGCTATGCATCAACAGCGAGCTCGACGAAGTTCCTGAAGGCAACAGCTTTGGCCCAACTCACATACGGAACATTTGGAAGGAAATTCGCCTCGTCCCTGAAGAAGCTTGGCCTCAATTGGACCAGTTCCCTTCGGTGGACCCCACCTGGGAGTGACCATGCCGTGCATTCACGCACCACGGGTGATGCTAGGCACCTTGGCAGTCGTCGCGCTTGGCTGCGGGAACGTCGCGAATGCACCCGAACAGCCCCCGCCGTTGGACGCGACGGTTACGCTCCCGATGGCGCTTCCTTGGGGCAAGGTGGTTGGTATCGAAACATCCACCCCGCTCTTTTTTCTGCATCAGACCGGCCTTCTTAGCGTGACGGGTGAATCGGACTACGGGGAGGCAGGCATACCGGAGGCGTGGTCGTGGGTGGACGGTCCAACGCTGGTTCCTGGCGTTGCCGATGTTGTTCAGGTTTCTACCGAGGGAGGATCACACACGTGCGCGCGCTCCAACGCTCGCGTCTGGTGCTGGGGCCGCAACAACTTTGGACAGCTCGCAGATCCGCAATACGGCTACTTCGGGACGTCTTCAGCCGTCGATGTACCCCTTCCTGGTCCGCCGGTTGAACTCTCAACAGGAGGAGACTCCGTTGCAGTCATTTTAGAGGATGGGTCGTTGTGGCGATGGGGCAGAGACTTCAAGGATCCCCACGTCTGGAAACCCACGCGGGTTGACGGCATTCCGCCGATGAAGCGGATACTGCTCAGTTGGTGGTTTCTGACTTGCGCGGTCGACGAGGCAGAGTTTGCTTGGTGTTGGGGCGATGACGATGGTTTCAGCAACATCTTGCTCGATCCACCGCCTCACGAGGTTCAAGTTCCGGTCCGAGTGCCAGAGCTCGACGAGGCGTTGTCAATCGCGCTGACGTCCGACGCAACGCTAGTTCTTCGCACAGACGGCACCGTCTGGGGCCGTGGAACCAATCACTGGGGATGCCTCGGAATCGGCAACAAGGATCCGAGTGAACAGGAATATGTCGCCCCCCGTCTTGACGGCCCAGTAGCTAAGCTAGAGGCGGGAACTACGCACGCCTGTGCGCTACTAATGAGCGGTGAGGTGTACTGCTGGGGCAACGGCTACCTAGGCAAGCTCGGTCAAGGCAGCGAGCTTGAACACAAGACGCCGGTCATTGTCAAGGGGATCGATGATGTCATCGATATCGGCGGCACAGCCAACGGGATGTGTGCGCTGCGAAGCGATGGACGCGTCTCCTGTTGGGGCGAGGCTCCTGTTGCCCGTATCAATTTCCTGCCAACCGAGGTCGATCTTCCAAGCCTGTTGCGCACGCCCTAGAGAGCTCACCGACGCGGCCGTACCGCCCCGCAACGGCTCTCCGCCTAGTCCCACTCCTGGTGCCTCGCGCTGCTCCAAGCCGCCAGCCGCCCGCGATGCCTACGCGTCGATGACCTCATCGGCCGACGCGGCCATGATGGCGCGTTCGTGCCAGCGCTGAAGTCGTGCCGGATCCTTCGCTGCCAAGATGCGCTCGCGCACAGGATCCACCACGGCGATGCCACGCACGCGAAAGACGGTCAGCACGGCGCGCGCCGCTTCTTCGATCTTACCCTCGATCTTCCCTTCCAACCAGCGCGCACGCGCGATTTCGATCACCTGCCGGATCTCGTCCCTCACCTTCTGATAGGCATCCAGCTCTTCTACCGTAAACTTCGCCTTGTTGGCTAGAGCCAACGCGTCACCGTAGGGCCCCGGGGGTAGATTGGGCGGCACATCGGCGAGGTCGGGGGCGTGCAGAAACAGCCAGGCCCACAGCTCGGCGCCGGGCTTTTGGGGGCGCTCTGCGGGCATCTTGGGCAGCTCCAAGAAGGCGTATTATACCTGTTGCAGATCGAGGTTCTTCGAGCTTCGCTCGCTGATGCTCCAACGGCTCAACATCGGCACGCGGGGGAGGCCCTGCCTGTCTTGTGCTTCGTCGCTCCAGAGCTCGAAGTCGCAGATGGAGATGGCCACCACGTCGGCCAGCTTGGTGTACCAGTCGCGCTCGTTGAGCTGACCCACGTAGGCCTTGCACGCGTTGTACACCACGCGGTTGATGAAGCCTGGATGGTGGAGGAGCTGCATTTCCACCACAAATCTGGTGCCGCTGCGGTCTTTGCAGCGCACGTCCAGGATGGACAGCTTGGCGCCTTCGGCGATCGGGAGCTGCTCGCTGGGAAGGTACTCGATACTTTCGATGGTTTGCTCGCCGCTGCGTTCGAGCACGTCGTTCAGGAAGCCCCGCAGGATCTCCGGGTGTGCGCCAAACACCCGGCGAAACACGAAGTCGTTCTTCAAGTCGGCGAAGGCCATGGATGGTAATTTTGCTTGAAAATAGGCGGCGAAGCAAGGGGATTCTGTGCGACCTAGAGCGTTGATTGCCCGGCTGCCGACGGACTTGATCCGCTCAACTGGAAGCCGCAGGGTCCCGCATCATGAAAGAAGGGAATCCGCGTGGCTCATCCGCTCGACCCGCGCGCTCGATCGCCCGCTGCACTCTTTGCCGCGCCGTTGCGACCGAAATTCTGGTACCGGGGTCGTGCCGGACCTAATCACATACCGCAGGCGAGGGGCAAGGTCCCCGACTTCCCACCCGAGGTCGACCAACCGGCGGCGTCGCTGCCGTCATATGCGATGGTCAGGCTCGCGTCGCTCGGACCGCCTTGGTAAACAATCGTCCCGCCGGCCGCGGGGCACGATCCCTCGCAGGTCGCAAAGCCCGTCACCGAGGTCTCGCCGCTCCGCTCCGTGCCCGCGTGGTTCCACGAGCCCTGAAGGGCGATGCAGGCGTCGTCCGCGCTCCAATCGAAGGTGTACTCCCCTTCCCGTGTGACGCTTCTGCCGTGCGAGCCCGTGCCTGTCCCGGACGTCTCGACCACGAGGCGCTGCATGTCCTGACCCAGCACGTACACCGCCGAAGCGGTCAGATCGAAGGCGACGCCATTGACCATCATGTCGTCGCTCACCACGTCCAGGCTTACGCCTTTGATGGTGATACCGTAGGTCACGTCGACCGTGCCATTGACATGTACAAGACCGTGCTGTCCGCTGCAGTCCGAGAACGTGTAGGTCACCGTGGAACCGACTTGGGAGCTTACCAGACAGGCGCTGTCCTCAAAGGCATCCGCCGCCTGCGCGGCGGCCAACATTGCGGCCTCGGCGGGGGTCGTCGCGCTGGAGGTCCCCGACGCGACGACGGTGAGCATCTCCGCCTCCGCGGTCACCACCTCCACGGAGTCGAGGGCCGCGTCCACCGTCGCCACGTCCTCGGCTTGCTCCGCGCCATCGGAGCTGTCATCAGCCGCCACGCAGGCAACCAGCGAGGTGGAAACCAAAACCAAAAAACATGCGGAAGCTCGGCTCATGGGTGTTCTCCTTGGGGGGCGCGTCGGCGCCGTCTGGAGGAGAGACCCGCCGGGACGTGCGGGGGTAAAACCGTCGCTGACATTTTTTTGGAGGGCGGGCGCCGCGCGAGCTGGCCGCGGCCATGTCCAACTCGCGCTCGGTGACCCGTGCGATAAGCTCGCCGCTCGCGGGAGTCGGGGACCGGTGGCTTGCGGAGCACGCGATCCGCCGATAGCTTCTGACTCCATGGACCATGAGGGCCTTCGAATGCTGCTCGCGGCGGTGGACTGCGGCTCGATCCAGGCCGCCGCGCGCCAACTCGGCATTTCGCGCTCCCTCCTCCGCCGAAGGCTCGAGGGCCTGGAGGCCGAGGTCGGCGTTCCGCTCCTCCATCGCAACGCCAGCGGTGTGCGGCTCACGGCCGCGGGCAGCGTCGTCGTGGAGCAGGGGCGCCCGCTGCTCGAGAGCGCCCGCGTGATGCTTGCGGACGCCCGGGCCGCCGCGGGGGAGGCCACGGGGATCATCCGCTCGTTCGAGCCGATCGGAATGCCTCTCCACATGCGCGTCCAAACGATGCTGATGGCGCACGGCGCCGCCCCGAAGCTTCGATTCATCGCTCGTCAGGTTGAGAACCCACTCGCGTTTCTCCACGAGCCCTGCGAGCTGCTCATTCATGAGGGCCCGCCTCCGGATCGAACCACGTGGTACTCCCGCGTTGTACGACGTCAGTCGCTCCGCGTGCTCGCGTCGCCCGACTACCTCCGTGCCCGGGGGACACCAACGCTCCTCTCGGACCTCGCTGAGCACGACATTCTCGGTTGGAAAAGGCCAGGACAGCGGGCGGATGCGTGGCCCCTCGCCGCAGGGGGCAGCGTCGAAGTCTCACCGTGGCTGGTGTCTCCGGACTTGTTGTTGCTGGAGACCATGGCTGCCGCAGGGGGTGGCCTCTTGTTCGGTCCCTACCTGCCATTCCTTCACGAGCCCACCACGGGGACTCTCGTCCCCGTGCTCGAGGAGCTGTTTCGCGACGAGCTCGTCATTCGCCTCTCGACTCCCCACGTCGCGCACAAGGACTCACGGACGCGCGGCACCCTTGAGGCCATCCAGAAGCTCCTGGACAGTCTCCCCGACCCCTGACCCGAGCCGGGACATGGCCGCGGGGCGACCAGCGGTTGGTCGGTGAGCAACCTTCCCGGAGCCGCGCGCCTTCGGGTAGATCCGTGTGCGAGGCTGTTGCGGAGAGCCACTCGGAGTCGCGCGGCGGCGGCTCGGGGCAGGCGCTCGCGTCGGCCTCGTCGCACGAGCCATTTGTGGAGGATTCCAATGAAATTTGAACGACAAGACCGCACCCGGGGCCTCGCCCCGGCCATAGGGCTCTTCCTGTTCACTCTGGTCGCGGGATGCGGATCGACCGAGTCCTCGGAGCCCGAGAAAGAAGCCGTTGCACCGAGCGATGCCCCCGAAACGCTCCGAACGCCGGCCACCGGCACCAGCATCAACAACGCGGCTAGGAATACCATCTTCCTCTGCCCGCGGCCGCCGCTCAAGGCGTTTCCGCCCTACACCAGACCGAGCACGCCTTGGGTCGAGGGGGAAGCGGTCGTCGTCTCCAAGATGCCATTCGTGGAGGGATCGGTGACGATGGAGAGCATCTTCGCGATGAGCGAGACGGAAACCGAGCGGCTCTTGCAGGGCAATGGCTTGCCCAACCATCCGATTGGCACCTTCCCGGTCGCGGAGGGCACTGCCGCGTACGACTATTACGCTGCGATCCCCGTGCACGGATATGGCACGTCGGCCGACATCCCCGTCGCCGCCTACGACCTCGACATCGCGATCCCGCGGAACCCAACGCCTAACGCGACGCCGACCTGCGTGGGCTCGGTCTTCACGGGCGTGGTGACGCAAACCGGGGCGGTCTGGCACCTCGACATCGCGTTCGACGCGCAATACCACGTGCTCGATCCGGTGGCCGCGTTGCCTCCCGACGCGTGCTGGGGCCACCCCTACGACAAGCAGTATCACTACCACGGATACTCCTGGAAGTGCTTCCCGAATCAAGGGGAGGCGGGCCAGCACTCCCCGCTGTTCGGCTACGCGATCGATGGCTTTGGCGTGTACGGGCCCCGGGGCGAAGGCGGCGAGCTGGTCTCGAACGACGATCTCGACGAATGCCACGGTCACACCCACGCGATCGACTGGGACGGCGAGACGAAGGAGATGTACCACTACCACGTGAACAACCAGTTCCCCTATTCGATTGGCTGTTTCCGCGGCACGCCCATCGAGCTCCCGGAGCACCTCCAGCATTAGCGGAAGCGGCCCTTTGTCCCCTGACGCACGCCGATTCGGGTCACCGCGAAAATGGGGAGTGCGGCCTTGTCCGCGAGCTATTTATAGCTAGGTAGCTCTCTAGGTAGCTCTCAACCCCGTCCAGCGCGCGCTCGGACGAGCTCCTCTTTCAAATGCTCGATCTCGGCTGCTGTCATCAGCCGTCACGCAGGCAACCAGCGAGGCTGAAACCAAAAAACATGCGGAAGCTCGGCTCATGGCTCTTCTCCTTGGGGGGCGCGTCGGCGCCGTCTGGAGGAGAGACCCGCCGGGACGTGCGGGGGTAAAACCGTGGTCGAATTTTTTCGAGCGCGCGCGGAGCGCTGCGAAGGTCTTCGAGGTGCCGGTCCTTGTTTTTCCTCGCGAACACGATTGACCCCGGGCGGGGGCGCTGTATGAAGCGGCAGCTCACGCTCCGGAGGAGTCCATGTCTGTCTGCCATTCTGCCCGTTGCACCACGGTTGTTGCGCTTTCGGCCGCGGTTACCCTGACCGCGTGCGACAAGCTGCCGTTCGGCGGCGACAAGGAGAGCGCTCCGAGCGAGACCGCTCCGTCCGAGACCGCCGCCCCCGCGGCAGCCACGGCCGAGGCCCCCACGGGCGATGCGGACAAGGCCAAAGACGGTCGCATCAAGGTGTCCGTCAAGGATTTCCAGATCTTCCACCCTTACTCCGCGACCCGCGCGCTGTCGCCCCTGCGTGAGGATGGCAGCTTCGACACCACGGGGCGCAAATACCGCTATGGGGTCGGTGTGGTGGTCGAGGCCACGAACAGTACGGGCGAGGTCCTGCGCGATGCTTCGTTCGAAGGTTCGGTGAGCTTCTCCGGCCCCGCCGGGGAGGCGCGTTGTCGTTTCGTCGCGGACAGGGTGCATAGCGGGTACAGCGGCGACTACGGTCCGCGCTTTCTGTCGTACGCGCCCAAGCCCCAGGGCGAAAAAGCCGTGGTTGGTTTTGGCACGCCAACCGACTGGAAAGACGAGAGCGAGTCGAGCGACGAAGCGCCGTTTCGACCGTCCGAGCGCATCCGCATGCTGGCCCGGGTGGACTCGTGCGAGCTGGCGCTGCTGAACGATCTGGGCGTTCAAAAAATAGCGGTTGAGCTGCGTGTCAAGGCGCGTAAGCAGTTCGTCGAGAGCGTCGATTTCGAGTTTCGCGACGACGCCTACGACTTGGCGCTTGCCGATCACGAGGTGCGCATCCGCGACAAGGAGACGTCGCGCCTGACCGTGGTCGACCTCAAAGAGGTTGCCGAGATGGAAGCCGCGGGCGAGGTCACAGGCCCGGTCGTCCCCCTGAAGCGCGTGGAGCTAACGCGTTTTGCCCGCGCCAGCGCGCGCGACGAGGTCGAGAGCGCGCCGGTCACGTTCGACGTCAACCCCAAGGCGCTCAGCTTGCAAATCGTCAAGCTGTCTGGCGGCGAGCTGGCCGCGGCCACCGGCAACGTGATCGTGCACCTGAAGGATGGCAAGCCTGCTTTCGAGGACATGGCCAAGCTCGGGCTCAACCTGATGAGCGTCGAGCGGCAAGACGTGCCCGCGCAAATTCCAGAGGTAAGCTTTTCGACCGACGAGCTCAGCGGCAAGGTTACAAGCCTGACCCTGGCCCACTTCGTGGACGATCCAACCCTGCGCAAGGGCCGCAGGAAGCTCAGCGCGACCTGGAAACTGCACCTGGAAGGTGGCGCCATCGAGTCCCGTTTGCGCTCCGAGCTCGACGCCGCCAGCAAGGCCGCCGATGAGGCCGAGCGCGCCGCGTTTACCAGCGATGTGGCAGGCGACGCCGCCGCAGCCGCCAAGGCCAAGGCCGATTTCGCCGCGGCCAAAGCCGCCAAAGCCGCCGCCGAGGCGGCCTACAAGACCCGCCTGGGCAGTGAACGTGGTCGCCTTGCCAAGGCGCTATCGTGTGGCGACGTCAAGCTCGTCACCAATGCGGGTACACTGGCTCCTGCCAACGACAAAGAAGCCAGCAGTGCCTGCAAAGCCCTCGACAAGC
>CAYLJT010000366.1:0-8405 GCA_964383995.1 uncultured Polyangiaceae bacterium | reverse complement strand
ACACTCGAAGGCACCCCGCAGTGGACACCATAACCCTTGAGCTTCTGAGAACAGGCGGCCCCGAAAACCAGCTCATCTCCGTGCTGACGCCCTACCTTGCTGTTTGTGGAGACCACGAGCCGAGGACCGTCCACCTACCCTTCAACCATCACGATTACCTGCTACGCCACAAGCGGCTGCGCTATGGTTCGGACGCCCAGGCCCCGATCCCGGCGGCGGAGCGCGAGGCTGAGCTGACCGAGATTGGGCGTGCTCTCTCAAGAATTTTTGGCGAGGTTCCTGGGCTCATGGCGTCGTTTGGCCATCAGAATGGCCAGAACTTGGTTCACCTCGAGCTTGTGTTTTCGGCGCTGGAGCTCGCACTCCTTCCTTTCGAGGCGACCATAAGTCCCGACGGATGTCCCGGTCCAGGGCAGCTCCTCTCACTGCAGCTTGAACGGCCGGTAACCATTACCCGTCGACTCCGGAGAGAGTTCGGTCCGTCCGTGCGTTGGAATCGGCCCCCAAAGGTGCTGTTGGCGAGCTCGGGTCGTGAGGCTCCGGTCCCCATTGGCCAGCACCTTGAGGCCATTGAAAGGGCTTTCGCCCCGATCACCACCTCGGCCGATCTTAGCGAGTTTGTGGATCACTTGCCGGATGCCTCCCTGGCTTCGATTCAGCGTAGGTGCGCCGAGAACGACTATGCCTTTGTCCACATTCTAGCGCATGGAAAGCGGATCGAGACCATCGGCGGCGGGCGCTTTGGGGTCGCGCTCCATGGTCGTGATGGTGGCACCGATGTCGTGGATGGAGCTCGATTGGCGTCGGCGCTGCGGACTCACCGCGGTGACGGCCTCTCACAGCCACTCTGCGTGTCTTTGGCGGTCTGTGACGGTGGCAATACAGGAGAGGTTGTCTCGCCCGGTGGTAGCCTCCTTCACGAGCTTCACCAAGCCGGGACACCGCTGGTGGTAGGTTCGCAATTTCCGCTTACTTTTGCCGGGTCTACGGTGATGACGGACGTTCTCTACACGCGTCTCGTTCGTGGCGACGATCCACGAGCGATCCTGCACGACCTCCGGCAGAGGCTGTCGCTACTGCGTGATTCTCATGACTGGGCGAGCGTTGTCGCCTACCTGGGTTCCTGGCCCAACAGGGACTTTCAATTTTGGATGCAACGAGTCGCGCAAGCAAGAGCGTGTGGAAGGCGTGCCCTTACTGATCTGCGCACCGCGGCAGCGCTTGCCGCCGACCTTACTACTGACCTCAAGACGCGCCTGGCGACGGCCCGCGAGTGGCTCGTTGTACCACCGCCCGTTGGAACCGACGGGACGGCCGTGACGGAGCAGGCCGCGCGCATGGAAATATATGGATTGCGGGGCGCATTGCTGCGCCAAGAGGCGGAGCTGGTCGGCCGTCCGTCTATGACGGCAGAGGGGCCTGCTCGTCGAGCACAAGATACGGAAAGGTGGCTACTCGCCGCGGCCGCGCGCGAGTATCGCGAAGGCATGTCCGATGTGGTCTTTGGAACGGTAGCGGAGGACTGGGCACCGCTCCACCATCTTGCCATACAGTATTGCAGTTTGACAGCGCTGCTGACAGGAAATGTCGAAGAGAAGTGGCTTGCGATCGCCGAGCACTCTGCGAAGACGGATCTCCATTCCAAGGCGTCGGCCGGGGTGTGGGCGCACGCGTCCTTGATAGAAGCCGCGCTGTTGTCTACGTTCTCCGCAAATTCGAGGCCCGGGTACGACGCGACGAGGGAGGCCATCAGGCACGCGACCGACCTGCTTCGTTCGGACTCATATGACTCGTTTCAAACCCTTTCCATCCGACGTCAATTTCAGCGCTATCCGCAGTGGTTGAAGGAATACCGCGGAAATGATGCGCGAGTGGAGCAGGCGATGGAGATCGCCGGGGCTGTCCTAGCCGTTCTCGACGGTCGAGAGGTACCGACCAACCCGGAGCCTGCGGCGGAGGTTGATTGAGGCCCCGCAGCCCTCGAACCGCAAGTGCGGTAGACCCCGCGCGCCTAACGTTTTACACTCGCGACGAACGGCAATGATAACCCGATCGCAGCTATGATTCGCCAGACGTCAACGCGGCAATACACCCACTCCCGGCTGAACTTGATCGTCCATTGCTTGTTCTCCATCGCCACTGTGTCCGCGACCGTCGCGTGCTCCGCCGCCCCCGCCAAGCTGTCCAAGACAGAACCGCCCACCCCAACCGTCACCACCACCAACGGAGCCCTCTGGGTCGTCGGCCTCCCTCAAAACCACGGCTGGGCCCGCGGAAAGCGCATCCTCCTTACCCGTCGCAACCCAAACACCGATACGCCCACCCAGGTCGGTATCGCCGTTGTCCTCGACGACGACTACGCAACGTCCCTCCCCATCGGCACGGTCTATATCGAGCCCGGTCAGGCCGCGGACGGCGCCCACGCGGCGATCGTCAAGGGCAACGAGCCTCTGCGTCTCGGACGTGGTTTCGGACGCTTGACCTCCGTTCCTACCACCTCCCTTGTGGAGATCGACCTCGGGCGGTCCGATGGCGTCGCTGTCGGCGACCTCTACGATGTACAAGCCAGCGATGGTAAGGGCAGCATCGGCCGCGTCAAGGTCGTTGCCGTCGAGGCTGCCAAGTCCAAGGCCACCGTCCTGAATCGCGGAGCCTTCGCTGTTGGGCAGGAGGTCATCTTTCACCCCGTGTCCGCCGAAGAGCTCGCTCAGCGCAGCACCCTCCGCCTCGTGGTGTGCAACTTCGCCCCCAAGGACGGCCAGAAGCTGCTGCCCCAGGTGCCCAAAGCCTTGGCGCACGACCTGGCGGAGCACTTTCGAGAGGCCTTGATCGACGTCCCGCTTGTGGAGGTGCTGCAAGCACCCCAATCGGTCACCACGGACGGGGAGGCGCGGGCGCTCGGTGCCGCCTACCCGGCGGACTTGGTGGTTTGGGGTCTGCTCTCGCACGACGCCGCGCAAGGCACCGCTTGGCCTGTCTTTACGGTCGTGAGCCCGTTGAGCACAAAGCCCTCCCATCTGGCTGCGAACACGCTGACCTTTTCCTTGCTCAATCCTGCACGCGGACTCGAAACAGGCACGCCGGCGGACCCTTCGCGGCTGGCGTTCAGCCTTCTTGCCGATCTAGCCTATCGCTCGAAAAGGTTTGACGAGGCATCGCTTCTATTGGACAAAGTCTCGGACGGGCCAACGAACATCTCGCCGAAGGCCCCCGAGAACGAAACAGCGACACCCCGTCCCTCGACCGACACGGTTACCCCATGATGCCTGACACCTCTTGCACGCCGCGCTGGCTTCCAAGCAGACAATGGCCGCTCCTTGGGCTTTGCCTACTGTTGTTCGTGGTTTGCGTTGGATGTGGTGCGGTCGAACCGGTTCGAAGTGACCCCAAAGCTCTCCCGGCGAGCGTGGCTACCCAAAAGGCCTCGCTGCCTACCCTCGTTCGCGCTGAGGGAGGGTTTTGGGTGGTTGGTCTACCCATCCAACACGGTTGGACAGCCGGGAGCCGCGTGGTGCTCAGCAAGCACGACAAAGACGCCGCGGTCGATGTCAAGGTCGGTGTCGTGGTTGTGGTCGATGACGCTTACCAGACCGCCGTGCAGGTTGGCATCGTCTACGAAGAGCCGGGACAGTCTTTCGATGGCGCCCGTGCCGAGATTCTCAAAGGTGACCAACGGCTGCGGCTCGGTCGCGGGTTTGGTCGACTGACGTCGGTGCGGCCGACGTCGGAGGTCGAGATCGATCTCGGACAGCAGGACGGTGTTGCCCTGGGGGACGTGTATGAGGTTCGCGGAAACGACGGCACAACAACTCTCGGCCGCGTGAAGGTGGTAGCGGTGGAAGCGGCAAGGTCCAAGGCCACGGTGCTGAACCGTGGGGCCTTTGCCGCCGGGCAGGAGGTTGTCTACCAGAGTGGAGCAGCCGACGAGCGCGTTGGCCAAACGGCGCTGCGCATCCTGGTGTGCGACTTTGCGCCCAAGGCCGACGAAGCGGCTGTGGTAGAGGCGGGCAAGGGCTTTGCGCGGGACCTCGCGAGGCACTTGCGCGAGGCTGCGGAAAGCTGGCAAGGGCTGGAGGTGATCCAGGCGCCCCAACTGGTGGCCAACGACAACGAGGCCCGTGCGCTGGGCAAGGCGTATCCGGCGGACATCGTGGTGTGGGGCACGGCCATGTGCGTGGCGGAGAAGGGCTGTGCGCTGCCGGTGTTTACGGTGGTTGACCCCGAGCGCTTGGCAATGGCTCGAATGGCCGGGAATGAACTGGAATTTCCCGTGAACAACCCCGGTGCGACGCTGGAACGAGGTACGGGAAAGGACCCAGCGGGCTTGGCCTTTGGCCTTCTCGGCGAGCTCGCCTTTGATGCGCAACGCTACGCCGATGCGGCGTTTTACCTCGACCACGTTCCTGAAGGCGCGTTGGAAGGGGTCGACCGCTACCGCGCCTACCGAGACCTTGCTGATGCCCAGCGTGTTCTCGGTCGCACAGAGTCCGCGTGGCAGAGCGCTCTCTGGCTCGAAGGCGCCGCGCGCGCCACGCCCGCGTGGGCCTTGGTAGGCGTTGGGTTGCGCGCCAGAATCCTGGTGAGTCGTGGCGATGTTGATGGCGCTGTTGTCTTGTTTCGCTCCGCAAAGGCAGGTCAGGAGGCGCTGGGCAATCGGCTCGAAGCGGCCATAGCGGCCACCGACATTGCTCGCGCCCTGGTGATCAAAGGTCAGGTGGACGAAGCGTTGGCTCTCGACGGTGAGGCTTTGGCGGTCTTGGAGGCGCTCGGGGCCCGGCGGGAAAAGGCGTTGACGCTCGGTGACATGGCCCGGATCTTGGTGAACAAGGGTCAAACGGACGAGGCCTTGAAGCTGCATCGCGCGAGGTTGGCCGAATATGACGTCCTGCGGGACCGGCGAGAGCGAGCAGCAACCGTGGGCGAGATTGCGCGAATCCTCAGCGACAAGGGGGAGGTCGACGAGGCGCTGAGGTTGCACCGCGAGGCGCTCGCGGATTTCGAGGCGCTCGGAGATCGGCGTTCGAGCGCGGTTGCCCTGGGCGATATCGCGCGGATCCTTGTCATCAAGGGCGATGTCGTGAAGGCCCTGGAGCTTCAGCGCGAGCGACTGTCAGTATACGAGTCCATCGGCGATGTCCGCTCTCGGGCCATCGCTGTCCGAGACATTGGCCGAATGCTGTTCGATGCAGGTCAGATCGATGAAGCTCTCGCTCGCAGCCAGGAGGCCCTCGCAGCCTTCACGACGCTGGGAGATCAGCGCTCGCGGGCGGTCGCTCTTGGCGACACCGCTCGAATATTGACCAAGAAGGGCATAGTCGACGAAGCCCTCCAGATGCACCGCGAGGCCCTTGCCGTTTACGTGCGTCTGGGAGATCAACGCCAGCGCGCCATCAAGTTGGGCGACATCGCGAGAATTCTCCGTGGCAAGGGGGAGGTGGACGCGGCGCTGGACCTCTTGCAGCAAGCCCTTGGCATCTTCGAGGCGCTGGGAGATCGCCGCTCGCGGGCCGCGACGCTCGGTGAGATGGGCCGAATTCATGCTAGTCGCGGCGCTCTGGACGACGCGCTCGGCACCCAGCGAGAATGCCTCAGCACGTATCAAGGACTGGGCGACCGACGGTCGGCCGCAGTAGCCTTGTGCGACATCGCTAGGATTCTGGAGAAGAAGGGAGACGTCAACGAGGCGCTCAAGCTTCATCGTCAGGCTCTCGGGGAATATGAAGCTCTGGGCGATGCGGTGTCGCGTGCGACAACATTGGGGGACATCGCGCGTCTCCTATTGACACAGGGAGACGCCGATGGCGCGTTGAAGCTGTACCGAGAACGACTAACGGTGCTCGATGCGTTGGGCGACCGGCGTGGGCGATCGGTAACGTTGCACGGTATCGCGGGCGTTCACATCGCGCGTCACGATCTCAAGGCCGCGCTTCCGCTGCTACAAGAGGCCTTTGACATCGCTGTGCAGTTGTCCGACGCCTACGGAACGGCCTATGTTGGCGACGACCTGGCTCGCGCGCTTCTCAAGACGGGCTCGCCCAAAGCTGCGAAGTCGGTTGTTGACGCTGCTACTGCGGCTCTGATTAAGATTGGCAAGCCCGATCGAGCCACCGCCCTCCGCGCCCTCCTTCCCGCTACCACCCCGCCCCAACCATGAAGCGACCCGCCCGCCTGTTCATCTCCTATGCCCGCGAAGACGCCGAGCTCCGCAAGCAGTTCGAAACGCACTTGGCTGCCCTGCAGATCACCGGGCACGTGGACGTGTGGAGCGACTCCGACCTGAATCCTGGAGACACCTGGGAAGAAAAGACCAACGCCCAGCTCGACGCGGCAGACATCGTGGTGCTCCTGGTCAGCTCGGACTTCTATGCATCCCACTACGCCTTCGAAGTCGAGACCAAACGCGCGGTCGAACGCGAAAAGCAGGGCAAGACGCGGGTGATTCCGGTCGTCGTACGTGCCTGCCAATTCGAGACAACACCCCTTCACAAGTACCATGCTTTGCCCACCAACCTGCAGCCCGTTGCATCGTGGGTCGATCGCGATGAGGCTTGGAACGATGTGGTGGACGGTATCCGGCGCGTGGTGGAGGGCCGGCCGATGACGGGCTCGCCAGCTCCTTCGGTTCATTCATCCCGCGCGTCGCCCATGCGACGGCTGTGGCAACTGTTGCTGCTGGCTGTTCTGTTTGGCATGGGTCTGGTGTTGGCTCTCCAAGGGCTACCGGCGTCGCCCCAACGAGAGCCTACAACGTCGCCGTCGCAGGCGTTGCCGGCCGCTACGGTGTCGATCGGAGACGGGGCGCTCGACGCTTCGGGGCCTCCGGTGCCGACTGGGACGTCATCAGCGGTTGGTGGGGCTGGGCGCCGGGGGCCCGTGTCCGGGACATCGGTGGCGCCTATCGTTTCGCCACCGGAGGCGTCCGCGGTACCACCAAACAGCGCGGCAACAACACGCTACGGCACCGCGGTTCGAACCGGCGAAACCAGCTGGTCGTTGGGGGTCGCGCGCGTGGCGCTTGGAGGCGCCAAGTACGTGCTACTCCTCCCTTCGCCGGCACCCTCAGGGCTCAAGGGAGTGCAGCCAACGTGCAGTATTTCGACTGTAGGCGAGGGCGCGACGTGCTCCCGCAGCGATGAAGCGTGGCGCGAGAGTATCGGAGATCGAGTCGATTGGAGATTGCCATGATCCGTAGACGTGTCGCATTCCTTGTGTTTCTCGGCCTCTGCGTGGGTTGCTCCACGGCAGCTCCAACGGCGCCGAGCACACCCGTCGAAAGCAGCCCCGATCCGCGGCTGGTTCGGTTCAATAGTGAGCTCTTCATCCACAATGCGCCGGCGGCGGTTGTCCGAAATCGCCTCTTTTACGTATTTTCGGCTACGCCGATTCCGCAGAGCACCGACTACCCAAAGATTGGCATCGTCCGCGTCCTTGATCGCGAAGGAGGTTCGGTGAGGGTCGCGTGGTGGACGCTGGTCGACGAAGACGTGGAGGCAGCTCTCGGGGGTGAGGGCCTACGCGTGAAGCTGATTGACCAAGACTTGGAGAAGCGACTGAATCGCCACTGGACGACCTTCAAGGTCACTCCGGATCCGGCGCCCGGCAGCGTGATGCTGCTCCTGAATGTAGGGATGGACGATGGTGTTTTGTCGGGGGACAAATACGAGCTGCTTGGTGAGCCACGGTCGGACCCACTCAATTTGTCCGTGGACGATTTTGCCAACCTTGGCACCTGTACCGTTCAGGATTTTCGGGTCGACAAGGCGTACGCGCGTTGCCAACTTGACATGGGCGCCTATGCGCCGAAGGTCGGTCCCGGCACGGACATTCAGCAAGGTTACGCTCGCGCGGCGACCAAGCGAACCAAGTAGTTGTCGCAGATCAATCCCCAGCATTATCCGATCGATGTGGCCGCAGAACCTCCCCAAACGGGGTCTTGCCTGTTTGCGTTTGAGCTCGGACCCCGCAAGATCGTCGGTCGCAACGGCTGCCGAGCCATCAACTGCCGCAGCAAAGGCGGGGATGACACCAGGTCCAGCTGCCGTTGAAGGCGCTGCCCTGCCAACCGACCGACGAGCACTGCGCGATATCAGCGTTGTTGAGCAGTAGCCCAACGTTGCCCCGATCGGTCAAACCAGTGCCTTGGCAGCTCTGCCGCAGAACGCATCCGTACTGCGGTCCGTAGGGGCCCGTCGCGCCAGTTGCTCCGGCTGCACCCGTCGCACCCGTCGCACCCGTCGCCCCCTTGGCACCGGCTGCGCCGGCGGGTCCTTGGGGACCTTGGGTGCCGATTGCGCCTTGCGGTCCAGCGGGTCCTTGGGAACCTTGGGCGCCGGTTGCACCTTGCGGTCCGGCGGGTCCTTGGGAACCTTGGGCGCCGGTTGCACCTTGCGGTCCGGCGGGTCCTT
>CAYLJT010000365.1:0-8413 GCA_964383995.1 uncultured Polyangiaceae bacterium | reverse complement strand
GTTTTCGGCTCATGCCTTACTTTGTTCGCGTCGCCTCATCGGGCGCCGAGGCGAGCTGGAGGGTGCGTACGAGGCGCTCCGTCTCGTAGCCCTTTTCTTTCCGCCGCGCGATGATCGCGGCATACGTTTCGTCCGGCATGGTGGGCGTGCGGCTCAGGATCCACAGGTAGTCTCGCCCGGGGTGACCGACGACGGCATAGCTGTAGTCGTCCGCCAGGTCGATGATCCAGTAGTCGCCCCAGAAAGGTCTGAAGAAGCTGACCTCGAGCTTGGCTTTGGTCACCGTGTCGACCACGCGTGCGCGGCCTTGCGCCGTGTCCAGCTCGCCGTCGAGCGTGTCCTTGTAACAGCGATTGAGGACGTCGATCTCGCCGTCCGCGCGGAGCGTGTAAGTCGCCGTCGTCCCGGTGCAGCCGCGCT
The DNA here is from genome assembly GCA_964383995.1 of uncultured Polyangiaceae bacterium. GTDB lineage: Bacteria > Myxococcota_A > Polyangia > Polyangiales > Polyangiaceae > CAYLJT01. The sequence continues at coordinate 7,993 of CAYLJT010000365.1, read as the reverse complement.
GGAAGCTCTGCGGAAAGCTAGCGATCTCGTACCATGTGCCCGTGTACCGTCCGAGGTCGACCCGCGCGACGGTCGTAAGCGGAGGCACCCCGAGGCGCTCGGTGGTGCTCGGCGTGCAGCCGAGCAGGGCGACGAGAGAAATGACGGCGGCGCGCAGCTTCATCACAAAAGCCTGGCATCGAAAGCCCTCCGTGTCGACCCGCGCTCGGACAGCTCGGTGGACCCGCGGTCGTCGATTTCCGACTACTGCGCCCAGTAGCAGGTCGTGGTCCAGCGGCTGCAAATGAGCTCGACGCCGTACGGGGTGCCGAGAGGAGTTTGGCAGAAGGTCTCGTTGGTGGACGGCCGGTAGCAGCAGGTGTCCCCCGCGTGGTCGCACCGGGGTTGCACGCAGATTCCGGCGTTGCAATGCAAGGTCCCGACGCATTGCGTGGCGGTGTTGCAACACGCCTGCCCCGTCCCGCCGCAAGGAGGAGGAGGTGTACAGGACTTGGTCGAGGTGGAGTCGTTGCACGTCCAGCAGGTCTGATACCCACCGAGCGGCGAGCTCGGGTCCGGATCGCACGTGCCGCAGCCAGGGATGGTCCCATCCGCGCACAAGGCCTCTTCCGCCTCCGCCAAAGCCTCATCGCCGCTCTCTTCGGTCGCCGGAAGGCTGCATGCGCCCGCAAACATCAACGCCAAGGTGGCAAGGGTAGGAACGGACAGGGTAAGTCGACGCAGGTTCATGACAGCTCCAGGCAAGGTGGACGATCGAGCGCCGCCCCACCTCGATGCGGGCCGCGTGACTGCCGATACGCAGCCGGGTGCCGTGTGTTTCTTGGCGCGCGTGGGTTCGCCGTAGGTCTCCGCGCGATGGCGGCGTGAGCTCGCAGAACAAGCGAACTCTCAGCGACACCCGTATGGCCGACCGACTCTGCTTGGTCCGCACGAATTGGCGGCGGATCAGATGCTTGGGCACGACACCCGGCTCCCGATCGTCCTGGCCTTGGCCCAAGAGAACGGCTATCGTCGCGGCGACCACACCGCGAGCCAAGCGCCTTTGGCATGGCGTACCGCCCCAGGTAGACCTTGCCACACCATCCTACTCCGAGAAACCAAGGCTTTTAGCACGCAAGACCTGGAGCCCATGACCCCTGACCACATCGCCGAAGTCTGGTCGATGCTCGACCGCCCCTACCTCGCAGAGGTAGCCGGACGGGGACCCGAGCCGATCTTTGCCACCATCAGCGGCGCCCACCTGTACGGCTTCGCGTCGCCCGACAGCGACGTGGACCTGCGCGGCGCCTTCCTGCTGCCGCTGCGCGACGTGCTGTCCACGCGGCCTCCCGAAGAGACCCTTACGGTGGTCGATCAAAGCCGCATCGACCTCGACTGGGTGGCGCACGACATTCGGAAGTTTGCTCGCATGATGACCAACCACAATGGCTATGTGCTCGAACAGCTCTACTCGCCGCTGGTGGTCGTCTCGACGCCGGCCTTCGAAGAGCTGCGGAGCCTTGGCCGGGGTTGCATCACGCGACCTACCGTTCGTCACTACCAGGGATTTGCCCGAGGAAGGCGCAAGCGGCTTCACGAGCCCGAGCCGACCGTCAAGCATCTTCTGTACGCCTACAGGGTGTTTCTGTCGGGTATCCACCTGATGCGCACCGGCGAAATTCTGACCCATATGGCGGTGCTCAACGACGCTTTCCGGCTCGCCGTGGTGGACGAGCTCGTGGCACGAAAGCGCGAAGGTGCGGAGAAAATGGCGCTGGCTCCGGGCGAGGTAGACGAGCACGATGCCCTTCTTGACGGGCTCGAAAGGACTCTGCAAGAGGCTCACGAGGCTAGCCGGTTGCCGGAGGAGCCGACCACGGCCGCCGCCCTCGATGACTTCGTTGTGCGCCTTCGGCTGGAGGGTTGGGCGGCGGTCGCCCCATGAACCTCGACCTGGCAAGGGACACGCTGTTCGTGACATTGGCGGGGAGCCAGGCACACGGCACCGCCCGGGCAGGCTCCGATGTTGACCTGCGCGGCGTGGTGGTGGCGCCCTTGCCTCTCCGGCTGTCGCTCTTCAACACCTTCGAGCAGCGCGAGGGACCGCTGGACGGCCCCCTCTGGGATAGCATCTTGCCGCGGATCGAGGCCCATCCGTCCGCTTGCGCGGGCTTGCTTGTCAAGACGGAGTGCGTGCTCTTCGACGTGGCGAAGTTTCTCAACCTGTGCGTCCAGGCCAATCCCAATGCCCTGGAAGTGCTCTTCGCCGACCCCCGCGATTGGCTCTTCGAGAAGCCCGCGTGGCAGCGCATTTACCGCGAGCGGCAGCGATTCTTGACGACGCGTGTACAACAAACCTACCTCGGGTACGCCCTCGCGCAGCTCAAGAAAATCAAGACCCATCGCTCGTGGCTCCTGACACCGCCCAAGCAAAAACCAACGCGTGAGGCGCTCGGGCTGCCCGACACGGGCACCTTGAGCCGCGACGACCAGAATCGCATCGAAAAGAGCATCGCCGACCAAATGCGCAGCTACGGCATCGACACCCTGGAAATGCCGAAACCGCTGCGCGTTGCGCTCGAAGCGCGCCTTCGCGCCGCCCTGAGCGACGCCCTGCACACCACGGACGAGGCCCTGGAAGACAAGCTTCGTACGTTGGCGGTCGGATCCTTGAATCTTCCCACCGCGGTGGTGCAAACCCTGGAAGCGGAACGCAAATACCGGGCAGCCATGCGGCACTGGGAGGCTTATCAGACCTGGCAGGTCGAGCGAAACCCCGCGCGAGCGGAGCTCGAACGACGCTTTGGCTACGACACCAAGCACGCCATGCACCTTGTCCGACTCATGCGTACGGGTCTTGGGCTGTTGCGCACGGGTGACCTCGAGGTGCGGCGGGCCGACGCCAGCGAGCTGACAGCCATCCGCGACGGCAAGCTTTCGTACGACGAGCTGCTGGGCCTCGCCGCGGAGCTAGAGTCGGAGATGACCGAAGCCGCCGCGCGCACGACCTTGCCACGCGACGTTGACCGTGGGTTTGTGGACGAGCTCGCGTTCGAGCTGATGGCAAGGTAGGACGAGGCGCGAGGGCACAGGGCGTCGACAGCTCACTGCCACCGCGACGTAGCTGCAGCTCAACCTTCCGATCGTGCTAGCCCCAGCCCGAAAGAACGGTTATCGTCGCGGCGACCTACACCCGCGAGCCAAGCGCCTTTGGCATGGCGTACCGTCAGGTAGACCTTGCCACACCATCCTACTCCGAGAAACCAAGGCTTTCAGCACGCACGACCGGGAGCCATGATCGCGAGGCCGCGTCTTCCGCCGCCCGCAAACGCGTCCCATATTGCCTGATCCGCACGAGGTCCCATGCCCTTCCGCCCCGAGACGAGCGCTCCACCCCCCGCGACGTTCACCGACACGCTCCACCGCCTCGCGGCGTTGGCAGCCACTTCTCCGCCTGCGATCCCGGCGGGTAACGAGCTCGAGCAGGTCGAGGCCGTGTTGAGCGCTCTGGCCCCCGCGCTGCGCGCCACCGCGCTCCCGGGCTCGCTGCTCGCGCGGGTGGTCGGCGACGCGCGCTTCGACGGCGAGCCGAGCGAGCGCGCCCTGCCCAAGCCAGCCCGTGCCGCGCTCAAGAAGGGCCAAGCATTTGCGTCGTCGGACGCCGATATTTGGCTTGTCGCGCCGAACGGGGACGGCACCTGGTTCGTTGGCCACGCGCACCCGGAGAGCTACCGGGAGGTCGCGCCCACGCTCACCGCGTGGCTTGCACAGGAGGCAGACGCCATCGCCGCCGCGCGCGCGCCGAAACCTAAAAAGGCCGCGAAACAGGCCGAGGGCAAGCCGGCCATCGATGCCTCGCTTGCTCGCCTCGCCGCACTAGGCGGTCACGATGTCGCCCCGATCCTTACCACCGTGAAGGCGACGACGAAGATGACGCGCTGGGACTACACCCTGACCGCCGTCAAGGCGTGCGGACCGGCGTGGTCCGAAGCGGTTCTTGCCAAACTGGACGGCAGGCTGCTCGGGCGCGTCCTCGCGGGGAAGTTGGACGACACCGACGACGAGACGTGTATCGTCGAGGAAGACGACGACGAGCTCGACGGCGTCAATCCGATCTACGTGAAGCGCTACCCCAAGGCTGCGCGCTCGCTGCTGACGTCCGGCCACTTCATCGCCAGTTCCGGACCGGAGGTGTGGCTCCTGACGCGCGACGCCAAGGGCGCGCAGATGAACTGGGGCATCACGCTCTACCACGCGGCGCCGGACGGCTTCGAGCAGATCGCAACGAGCATCGAAGCCTGGCTGGAGGTGGAAGTCAGGCGCGTGGAGGCCACCCTCGGCGCGTGAAAGCGAGCCCGGCGCGCTTCGCGTCAGCGGGCGCAAGTCCGCACCGCGACCCCAGCGCTTCCATCAACGTTCGGGCGCGGCCGGAAGCCCACATGGCCAAGCCAACCGGTTCACCCGTCCTGCCACGCGCCTATCTTCAACGCGTGGGGAGAGTACGCGCCAAAAGCCCCGCGCAGCGCTAGAGCCGCCGGGCGACTGACCACTTCGTTCACGTAAAATCGCCACAGGCGTTCGGCACCTTGGAACGACCCTAGCTCCGGCCCTTCGAAGACGATTTCGGTGCGTCCGCTGAGCTGCAACAAGTCACCCGTTTGAAAGTCCACGAACGTAAGCCCTGCCCGTGGATTGAGAAATAGGTTTCCTAGCGTGTTGAAGTGCAGGTTTCCAGAGAAGTCGGGGACGGTAAGAACGTCACCCTCGACCTTGACGAAGCCAGCGCGGCCACCTCGGTGAGATACGTCGACGGCCCTCTTGGCGGGATCGCCTTCAAGATCGAGGTAGCTTGCAACAAAGAACGTGTCGGCGCTCGAAATCAAGGTTCGGGCACGCTCGTCGAGGGACGATGCCCGCGCTGCACGTTCGTCCTTCGGCGGGCCGGGTGACCTGTCAAACTGCAGGGTTCGGGTTTGAATGTATTGGGGGCAGTTGCCAAAGGCGTGCTCCACGTCCAGGCGAAAGCCCTCGGCGTCGATGGCTCGCACAGTGCCGTTTACCCGATTGCGACGGCGGGTTGGGAGCTCGATGCCGAGGGCCCCGATGGCAGAGCCCTCCGCTAGTCCACCTCGCGCGGGGTCGGCCGCGCCTGGCAAGGCGCCTACCGTGAGCGCTCGGGGGTCCGGCGAGCTTAGAAATCCAGGACTACCTTCCAGGAGGGTGGCCCACGGATTTTGGTTTTGGTCGACCAGGCCCACCACGAGAAAGGGTAGCTGACCATAGAAGGTCCGGTGCTGATCCGGCATGAAGTTCCGAACCACCTTGCGACCGGCTACGTCCATGCGCTCGGCCACTCCGAGGCGTTCTTGGAAGGCTCGTTCTCCCGCGTGCCAGGGTGAACGGCTGGAGGAAGGTGCGGATGTCGTCATGTTCGGTTCCCGTCTCGTGGTTGGCCTGCCGATGATGGGCCTGGATTAGGCGGCGGCGAGCCCCACGGGCGTCTTCTGCATCGGCACGAAACCCTGCAAAGCTTCGATGCGCCGAAGCCAGGCGGTCACCTGGGGGTAGATAGAGAGGTCCACATTGCCTTCCGGAGCGTGGGCAATGTAAGAGTACGCTGCGATGTCGGCGATGGTCGGCGCGCCGCCCACCAGGAAGGCGCGCTGGGACAGCTCGCCGTTCATGATGGTCAGCAGCCGGTGCGCTCGGCCAATAACGTCTTCGGCCGAGTACTTGGCACCGAACACATTGATGAGGCGGGCGGCGGCGGGACCGAACGCGATCTCCCCTGCCGCCACCGACAACCAGCGTTGCACTGCGGCTTCCGCCACGGGGGCCGAGGGGAGCCAGGTCTCTCCACCGTATTTGCGGCCCAAGTACACCAGGATGGCGTTGGAGTCGCTGACGATGGTTCCGCCATCGTCGATGACGGGCACCTGACCAAACGGGTTGAGGGCGAGAAAGTCAGGTCGCTTGTGCGCCCCGTTCACGAGGTCGACGTCCACGAGCTCCACGGGCAGGCCCAGCAGGGAGAGAAATAGCTGGACGCGGTGGGAGTGTCCGGAAAGCGGGTGGCGGTAAAGCTTGATGGGGAGCGAAGGCTGAGTCGTCATGGGATCTCCTTTGGTGGGGCTCTCTGTAAGGCCCTTCAGCGCCCGCAACAATGTACCCGTTTTGCACGATACCATTGCTCGCAACGCAACAATGCGGCAGGGTGCTCGCATGCAAGGCACTTGGAACTCGCCACCGCGATCGGTGGCGGCGCGCGATGCGACCCGCTGCGCGCTCAACGGACACTGCTACTGGACATTGCGCAACGAAGGTCAGAGTGCCACCGCCGCCTCCAGGGCTCTCCTCGGCATGTCCGCGTCGCGCAAAAACGAGCTGCTTTTCGAGCGCGGCATCAACTTCAACGAGCTACCCAGCTGGCAGCGCCGCGGCACAGGCATCTATTGGGAGACGGTGTTGAGCGTGGGTAGAAACCCCAAGACGGGCGCCGAGCTACCCACGCAAAGACGCCGCCTAAAAGTCGACGAGGAGCTGCCCATGAAGGAGGCATACAGCAAGCTGATCCGCGGCATCCTCGTCGACCCACGCGACGACGAAGGCGCCAGCGGCTGACGGGCTCGGCGGGCTGCAATGGCACGCTTTCCTACGACGAGCGGCTTGCCCTCGCCGCGGAGCTAGAGTCAATGACCAAGTCCGCCGCCCGCACGACCTTGCCACGCGACGTTGACCGTGGGTTTGTGGACGAGCTCGCGTTCGAGACGAGCGCTCCACGCTCCGCGACGCTCACCGATGGCGCAGGCGACGCCCGAGCAGCCGCTTGGCTTGCTGTTGGACAACGCGCCAAACGAAGCTCGGTGCTGCAAAGCCTGCGCTCTCCCCGCGCGGAGCCGGCATCTCCATGCAGCGTCGGGCGCGCCCGACCCGACGCTACAGAGGCCGTACGAGAGCCTATGGAGGACGCGAGATCGGCACCGGATCCGCATCGAAGAGCGTTCGCGGCTCGGTTCATGCTCCAAGGCCTCCTTAGGACGGTCAGCGAGGAGGATCCGATGTTGTCCGCAGAGTCGACGCCATCCCGCACGGTGCCGCGCTCGCGGGCTGAACGGGCACGCTCGCGCCAGGGGCTTGAGCGAAGCGACCGTGCCAGGCGGGCCCCTCGCGCCGCCATCGCCGGAGCGGCGCTGCTCTCGGCTGTTTGCGCCTTCCTGGGGGCGCGCTGGGCACAGGCCGAGGACGACCTGCCGCCGCCGCCTCCCCCCCCAGTCGCTGCGGAGCCGCCGTCCGCAAGCCCGACCCCCGAGCCCGAGGGCGAGACCGGTGAGCCCGAGGACGAGACCGCTGAGCGCGCGGAAACCCAGCCCGCGGGGCGCGCCAAACCTCCAAAGCACAGCGCCAATCCGGACGCCACCGCGCCTTGGTCGTCCGCAGACACTCCGCCGAGCGACTGGACTCCACGCGACCCGGCTCCCCGCACCGAAGAGGTCTGGTACGGACATCAGACCTTGATCGTCGACGGTCTGTTCGTCAGTTGTCTGCTGATCGGACTCGGAACGGAGACGGTGGAGGTCACCGGGACGGGCGCGGTTGGCTACCTCTTTGGTGGCCCCGTCGTTCACTGGGCGCACGGCGAAGGCGGCCGGGGCTTCGGTAGCTTTGGATACCGCGTGGGTCTGCCCGTTGTCGGGCTCCTGGTGGGCGAAGCCGCTGCCTCGAGCGCGGAAGGGGGCTTCAGCGGCGGAGGCGTGGGCCTGGGAATCGGGATGAGCGCGGCCATCGTACTGGACGCCACCCTCGCTTACGAGTTCGTGCCGGTGAAAGGAAAGACGAAGAGACACTCGTTCGCGCTTCAGCCCACCCTTGGGTGGTCGCCAACGGCGCTCTCTCTGGGCCTCGCGGGAACGCTGTGACAGCACCGCACGGGCTCTTGTTCGGCTTGCTGGACAAGCGCGCCCTAGTGCCGCGCGCCCGAAGTCCGGTCAGGGTTGCACCCTGGGTTTCGCTTCGC
>CAYLJT010000364.1:0-8424 GCA_964383995.1 uncultured Polyangiaceae bacterium | reverse complement strand
GCCATGCGGTCTTCCTTCGGCGTCCTGGCCTTGGCGCTCGCTTCGCTGGCTTGCGGCTGTGGGCGAGAGCCGCTGTCGCCGCGGGCAGCCGAGGTGGCGTCGGTGATCGCGCGGGCGGATGAAGCGTCGATCCGCGTTCGTCCGGCGCTCATGGCAGGCAAGTACCAGACGATGGCAGGGTCGCCCTTTGCCTTCTTCCGAGGCTCCCTGCCCCTGTATGCCCACGACGTGCGAGCGAACCACCTTGGCATCGCCGCGTCGGATTTTGCCGAGCTGACGACGTTGGTGGTTGGCCTCGGGGATCCGCATCCGGAGAACTTCGGCACGCTGTACGCTTCCGACGACACCGCTGCCCTGGAGCCCAACGATTTCGACGCGGCGGATCGCTACCCTTACCTCTGGGACGTGCGTCGCTTGACGATTGGCATGGGGCTCGGCGTCCGTCTGTCGAACCCCGACGATGCGGTCGCTCGCGACGCCGCCGTGGCAGAGGTCGCGGAGGTCTGTCGGGCGGTCGCGCGGGCCTACGCCGAGACCACGTTGGCTCTGGCGGACGGCGCCGCGCGAGGTCGGCTGACCGAGCCCGCCGCCGAAGACTTGGTGCTTTTGGACCTGTTTCGGCGGGCGCAGCGTGACTGGGAGAAGCGCGAAGAGCTCGACACCTGGACGACCTTGGAAGGTTCCGTACGACGACTTCGCAGGGGCATCCTCGACCCGGAAGAACCTTCCAAGCACCTGGAAGACCTGCCCGACTTCGTGCTCGACGAGCTGACCGTCCTGGTGAGTCAGTACCGATCCACCCTGATCGCGCCGCCTGCCGCGGAGAGCTTGACGGTGCTCGACGCCGCGCGCCTGTACGGCTCGGGGGTGGCGAGCTTCCCCAAGGTCAGGTTGCTGCTGCTGGTGCGAGGCCAGACGGACGCTCCGGAGGACGATGGGATCCTGGAGGTGAAGGAGCTGTCTGACACGGCGGCGGGCTTCTTTCCACCGGAGGTGGCGTTCTCGGTGCCGGAAGAACGGGTGGTGCGCACGAGCCGCGCGATCTGGGCGCGACCGGACGCCGAGCCGGCCTGGGGTACGGCTCGCCTATTCGGTCTACCCGTGCAGGTTCGCCGCGAGAGCGAGGGGCACAAGAACGTGCGCATCGCACGGCTGGAGGAGGAGCTGGGTACGGTGGAGGCGCTCATCGCCCTGGGTACCAGCCTCGGCCAAGCTCTGGCCCGCGCCCACGCGGCTTCCATCGATGGCGCGGCGCCGCCCACGGCGAGCCTTGCCACGCACTTGCGCGGGCAGGTCGGGGCCTTCGCCGACGAGCAGGCGGAGGTCGGTGTGCGGCTGTCCGAGGCAGCCTTGCAAGATCACCAGGCCTTCGTGGAGGCCCTCGGGGTGCTCGGTCCGACGCTGGGGGTTGTCTCGGACAATTCGGGCGCCGGGTCCGCTGAGCTCCGGCAGCTCCTTGGGGAGGTGGAACCGTGAGACGCTGTTGGTTTGGAGCTCTTGGCCTGGCGCTCACCGTCGTTCCATCGCAGGCGTGGGCCGCTGACGCCGCGCTGTCCGAGACCAAGCTCGACGCCGGTCTGGACGTGATCGCGGGCTATGCGTTTCGCCTGATCGAGGACGCGCTGACGCCTGCGGGGGGACGCGAGACGACGTGGTATCACGCCTTCAGCTTGCCTCGGGCGCAGGGTATTCTCGACGCCGCGTCGGGGCGCGCCCGCGCGCGTTTGCTGGTGGAGGCTGCGCAGAGCACGGAAGACGGCTCGCTGTTTGGGGTGGCGGGGGATAGCGTGGTGCTCCGGCTGCGCGAGGCGCGGGTCGGCTACGACCCCGTGGATGCGTTGTCCTTCGACCTTGGCATGGTGCCGACCTTTGCCATTGCCACGCTCGACCAGGCGTTCGTCTACCGGGAGGTCGGCGCCTCTGTCTTGGAGGCTTCGGGGCTTGCTTCCGCGGCGGATCTCGGGGCCACGGCGCGCTACACGTTCCCTTGTGGGTATGGCTTCATCGGCGTCGGCGCCTACAACGGCGAGGGCTACACCGCCCGGGAGCTGAATCGCGGCAAGAACCTGGAGGCGGCGGCGGGCATTCACCCCTTCCCACGGGGGGCTCTCGCCCCTCTTACCCTCGTCGCTGCAGGGAGGCTCGGCTCCGAAGGCGTGGCGCTTTCGCGCGCCGACCGGCTGACCGGCGCCCTCCTTTGGGACGCTCCGCGCATCGGAGGCGGCGTCGCCCTGACCTACGGTTTTGGCGCGGAGGGAGACGGCCAACGCCGCCCTCTCGCGGCGGAGCTGACCGCGCGGGGTGAGCCCCTTCCTGACCTGCTACTGACCCTGCGCGGCAGCGTCGTCGAGCTGGATCGCACGGCCGCTGACCCGCTGCGTACCCTGCGTCTGGATGCCGGTGTAGGCTACCGTCTGGCGACGCCGTTGACCGTATTCTTGGTGGCCACCCGGTCCTCCCCCACGGAGGCCGCTTTGGCCGCTTCGCCGGGCTCTCGCTACGGCGAGCTGTCTGCCCTTACGCGCTTTCGATTCTGACACCTCCTTGTTCTGACCTGTACGGAGCTACCATGCCGCACCTACCTTCACGGGCCTCCCTCGCCATTGTTCTTACCCTCCTTTGCGCCTGCTCGGAGAGCCGAGACGACACGGGAGGCGGCGGGCAGACGGGCGCCAGCTCCACCGCCGACGCCACCAGTGCGTCCAACGCGACCTCGACGTCCGACGCCTCGTCCGCGACAGGGATGGGCGGCGGCGATCCGGGCCCGGCGCTGGTCGTCGTCAACGAGATCTCGGCCACCGATGACTGGGTGGAGCTCGTGAACCTCGGGCCTGGCGCAGCGGATCTCTCCGGTTGGGTGGTGGCCGACGAGGAGACGCCCGGGGTCCCGAAGTTGACGGAGGCTTTGACCTTCCCGGAAGACACGAGCTTGGAGGAGGGGGCCTACCTGCTTGTGGTCGCCAAGGTGACCGATCCGATGCCCGGCCCTCAAAGCGACTGTCTGGCGAGCGGAGGGCCGGACACCTGCTACCAGGCCGCGTTCGGGATCAGCGATGGCAGCGGAGATGGCATCTACCTGCTCGACGCCGACGGTGTGTCGATCGACGAGGTGACCTACCCTCCGGGCGCGGCGGCGGACGGCGAGTCCTGGGCTCGCCTTCCCGACGGGGAGGGCGACTTTGGTGTGTCGGCGAACCCCTCTCCGGGTGAGAAAAACGGCCCCTGAGCGGGCTTTTGGCGCTTTTGCGCGCGACGCGCCCGGGCCGTCAGCACGTCACCCTCGGGACATTCGCGTGTGGGACGATGGCGCGCATGGAATGGAGCCAAATCGTAGCGACGGCCCCGACGGCCCTTTCGAGCGTGTTGTTCCTTGCCATGCACGGCACGTTCTTTCTGTCCACTTCCAGCCGCAACCTTCGAAGCCTACCCTCGGTGAAGCCCTGGGTCAGCATCCTCAAGCCCCTTTCCGGCCTTGACGACGGTCTTGCCGAAAACCTGGCGTCGTTCGCCAGCATCGACTACCCCGCCCTCGAGCTCTTGCTCGGGGTCAGCTCGCTGGACGATCCGGCGGTCCCGGTCGTCCGCGCGGTCCTCGCGAAATACCCCTCTGTCTCCGCGCGCCTGGTGGTGACGGCGCCGCCCAGTGCGTCCGTACCGAACCCCAAGGTCGCTCAGCTCATGGTGCTCAGCAAGGCGGCGAAGGGCTCGGTGCTGGTTGTCTCGGACGCCAATGTGCGGGTCGACCGATCTTACCTCCAGCACCTGGTGGCCGAGCTGCTGCAGCCCGGCGTCGGCGTGGTGTCGTCGCTGATCGTGGGGCGCGGTGAGCGCTCGCTGGGTGCGGCCATCGACAACGCTCACCTCGGTGCCTTCATCGCCCCCGTCATCGTCTTCGCGTCCAGGTGGCTCGGACACACGGTGTGCGTCGGCAAGTCGATGGCCATGCGCCGCGCCGATCTGGACAGGGTCGGTGGCTTCGCTTCGGTGGGAGGCGTGCTGGCCGAAGATGACCTGTTGGCAAGGCGCTTCGACGCCTTGGGCTACGCCGTGCGTCTTTCCTTCTGTCCCGTCGAAAACCGTACGGTCCACGCCTCCCTTGCGGCCACGGTGGAGCGGCATGCCAGGTGGACACGGATGCGAAAATCCATCGAGCCCCGGGCCTATGCGCTGGAGCTTTTGCTGTCGCCCGCCTTGATGGCGGCCATCATGCTGGTCGTCGTGCCGACCTCGGCGTCCCTCACCCTGCTCGCTGCCGCGTTGGGACTGCAGGCGCTGGGGGCGGCGGCTTCGCTGTCACGCCTGCGCTCGAACGTCTGGGGTCTTGCCGCGCTGGAGCCCCTGCGCCTGCTCACCTACGGTGTGGCGTGGTTGCTCGCAGGGCTCTCGAAGCGCGTCCTCTGGCGCGGGCGCAGCTACGATCTGGGCCGAGGTTCGCTGCTCTTGCCGCGCGCGGAGCCGGGTCGACGCTCGCCCAAGATGCTCGACGCTGCGTAGGAGCGCACACCTCGCGCGCAGGCTGCGCGCCATCGACACCAAATCGACACCCACGGCCTTCGCGCGCGTGGCATGGTCCCTCCCGTGTTACGTCGCTCGCACCTTCCCATGGTCCTGACGTGCTGCCTCGCTCTGGGCTGCGGCGCGGCCGCCGAGCCCGCACAGGCCCCGGGGTCAGCGCCGACCGCCGCGCTGCGCGCCCCCGAACGGCCCCGTGTCGTGCTGGTGGTGGTTTTGGATCAGGTAGGCTCCTGGGTGCTCGATCGGGCCTTTCCTGCCCTCGACGAAGGCGGGCTTTTGCGCACCTGCGCCGCGAGCGGCGTCTACCACCACCGGGTGGTTCTGGAGCACGCGACCACGCTCACGGCCCCCGGCCACGCCTTGATCGCCTCGGGCGCTTCACCTTACCAAAGCGGTATCGACACCAATCGGACCTACGACGCGAAGCGTGGGAAAGCCTTCAGCGTGATGGACGATGGCAAGACCCAGGTGTTCGGCAGCGACACCTTCGCGAGCCCCCACGCGCTGGTCGCCGAGACCGTGAGCGACGTGCTGCGCGCCTCGACGCCGACCGCCAAAATTGTCTCGGTCTCCGTCAAGGACAGGTCCGCCATCTTGCCCGCTGGGCAGGGGGCAGACATCGCGCTCTTCTTCGACAAGAAAGCCGGTCGCTACACGACGAGCCGAAGCTACGCCGACGCGCTCCCCGGCTGGCTGGAAGACTTTGCTCAGCACCACCCGATGGCTGCCTACATGAAGCCCTGGCTCCCATCCGATCCTGCTCTCCTTGCGTTTCGCGCGGGTGACGATGACGGGGAAGGCGAGGGCGATCTGGACGGCTTTGGTATCCACTTTCCGCACGACGCGCGCGCCACCCAAGACCCCTTCTACCTGTTTTCGCTCTCACCCGGCAGCACCGAGCTTCAGGTCGACGTCGCCCGCGCCGCGCTGCGCGCGCTTGGGGTAGGTCAGGACGATGTCTCGGACATGGTATGGCTGTCCATCTCGGCCACCGACCACGTGGGGCACACCTTTGGCCCCGAAAGCTGGGAGTCCCTCGACATCCTCCGCCATGCCGATCGCGAGGTGATGCGCTTCGTCAGCGAGCTGCGCGCCCTGGGGCCCGTCGACGTGGTCGTCAGTGCGGACCACGGCGTCGCGCCGCTCGTGGAGCGGAGCCGCGCCCAGGGTCTGCCCGCCGCCCGTTTCACGACGGAGGAGCTTTTGGCCAAGGGCAACGCGACGCTGACCCCGAGCTTGGGTCCCGGCAAGTGGGTCGTGCAATTTGCGCAACCTTACCTTTACCTCGCCGAAGGCGCGCGCGACCCCGCGTCGGTCGCCAAGGTGGCGGAGGCCATCGCGACCTTGCCTGGGGTAGGTGGCGCTTACCCCGTTCGCGAAGCCAAGACCTGGATCAACGACGCCGACCCCTTGCGCCGGGCCGTGGCACGCGGCATCGCGCCCGGCCGGCAAGACGAGATCTACGTCTTCGCGGAGCCCTTCTCGGCTTACGACGACGCGGTGCCGCTCGGCGCTGGAACCTCCCACGGCTCGCCCTGGCCTTACGATCGCGAGGTGCCGGTGATAGCCTGTGGTCCAGGGGTGAGTCACGTGGAGACCACCCAAGCCTTGTCCGCCCGTCGCATCGCCACCAGCATCGCTGCCCTGCTCGGCGTCCGCGCTCCAACCCTGGCCGACCCCTCGGCCCTGCCTGGTTTTCCAGCGCCTCCGCCACGCGAGTGAGGCCCTCGCGTCACCGAAACTTGACCTTCCGTGCACGGCCCGCCTGCACACCTGATGCGCTCCTGCCATCCGCGTCTGCTCCCATGCTTGCCAAGGCGCCCCCAGCCTGGCGCCCGGAGAGACGATGCGAACCTTGTTCACCATTCTAGGGCTCTCACTCCTACCCATGGGCTGCGGCGGCTCGTCCACGCTGCTCGACGTCCCCCAACCCCTACCCATCGGGGCCGAAGCCGAGCGCTTCCTCGATGGCGCCGTCGCGGCCGACGTAGTGAACCGCAAAGGCCCGCCCGCCGCCAAGCACGTGATCGTGGTGACGCTCGACGGCGTGCGTTGGCAAGAAGTCTTCCAGGGCGTGGATCCAACGCTCGCGGAGGTCGCCAATTTGCCGAGGGCCTCCGTGGTCGATGGTCCCACCTTGCTGCCCAACCTGTACAGGTGGTTCTTCGCGCGGGGCACCGTGCTCGGGTCCCCCGACGCCGGCGCCGGCTTCTCACCCAGTGGACCCCGCTTCGTGAGCCTGCCCGCCTACCTGGAGCTCGCCACCGGCTCCCAGACACCGTGCTTCTCCAACGACTGCGGTGTGGAGCCGCCCTGGACCTTCCTGGAAGAGGTCGCCAAGCTGCGCGGCAAGAAGCCGAGCGACGTGGCGGTCTACGCGTCCTGGGAAAAGATTCAGGAGGCCGCCTGGAGCGGTCCGACGGCGAACATGCGCGTGTCCGCCGGTCGGGACGAGGGCGATGTCATGCCCGCCTGGCCCGGGACGGGTGCCTACCGACCGGACCTCTACACCGCGAGCAAGGCGATGAAGCACCTGACCCTGGAGCTTCCGACCTTGCTCTGGCTGTCCCTCGGCGACTCGGACGAGCACGCGCATCGTGGCGACTACCGCGGCTACCTGGACGCCATCCGTTTCGCGGACCAAGCGCTGGGTGAGATCGTGGCGCGGGTGTCCGAGGCGGGCGAGCTCGATACGACCACCATCTTCGTGACGACCGATCATGGCCGAGACAAAAACTTCACCGACCACGGCGGCCGCAAGTCGGCCCAGACCTGGTTGGCCGCCCGCGGCGGCCCGGTGGGCGCGCGGGGCGTGGTGCCGGTGGCAAGGGCGCGCCACCTGAAGGACCTGGCGCCGACCGTGCTCTACACCCTGGGCCTGTCGCGGCAAGCTTGTGTCGAGTGCGGAGAGGTGCTGAGCGAGCTGTTTGAAGACCGCGCCTCTCTCTGACCTTGCCAAGCCGCCGGCGCGTGGGTGATTAGCCGTCTTCCAACCGTTCGACCAATCCGAACGCGGCTCCCTGCGGGTCCTCGCAGGCGGCCAGGCGTCGGCTACCATCCGCCAGCGTCATGGGCTCGCGCGCGGTGCCGCCGAGGGCGCGGACGCGGCTCACCACCGCGTCGATGCCGACCACCGGGAAGTAGAACAGCCAGTGCGTATGGACCCCCGGCCAGCGCCCGGTGTTCGCGATGCTGCCCACGGGATCGAGGCCTTGTCGTGGCGCGAAGAGCAGGTGACCGCCGTCGATGTCCGAGACATTCAAGGTGCGAACATGGCTCCAGCCAAAGAGCTCCAGGTAGACCTCCAGCGCGCGTTCAGCCTGCGTCGCGTGGAGCTGGTGCCAGCCGACGGGAAGGGGCCCTGCCGCAGCGGCAGAGGCGCGCAGCGCGACCACCGCGCCGAACGGATCGCGCAAGGCCGCGTAGCGGATGCCTTCGCGGGTCTGTACGGTAGGTCCAAGGCGCTCGGCACCCATCGACACCAGCCGCTCGATCGATGCGTCCAGGTCGCTGACGGCGATTTGTCCGAGCCAATGCGCAGGGGCGCCCGGGGCCCGCGCGCGCTCGTGCAAGGGCCAAGCTTCCAGGAGAGAGCCTGCGTTAGCTCCCGCGGGTAGGTCGAGGTTGAGGGCCTGTGTATAGAAGCGGCGCCCCGCGTCGACGTCGAGCGTCCTCAAGGAATAGCAGCAAAACACCGCGGCAAACTACCACTTCGAGGCCAGCGTGGCAAGCGCATACGCGGTCTTTCGGGCTCCCGCACGCCGAGACGCGGCCTGTGCCTGCCGGCACAAACCGACCGCAAAGACCCTGCCCCAATCGTCTCTAGCACCCCACGACGTGAATCACCTTGCCGCCCGCCTCCACGTCTCGCAAGGTAAGCTTCTCCGCCCAAGACAACGTCTTGCGCAG
>CAYLJT010000363.1:0-8444 GCA_964383995.1 uncultured Polyangiaceae bacterium | reverse complement strand
GTGACCCGTATGGCAGAGCTGGGCCTGAATGCAGCCAATGGACAACATGGCTTCGCGGGCCACGTTGATCATGTCGCAGCCGAGCGCCAAGGCCAGCATCGCCGCATCGGGAAAGCCCAGTTTTCCCGAGCCGATGAACACCACCCGATCATCCAACCCGCGCTCCGCGAAGACGCGAAACACCTCCGCGAACCCGAGCTTGAAGGGCAGAGCCACGTGGTCGCTGAAGGCAAGGGGCGCGGCGCCCGTACCACCCTCCCCGCCATCGATGGTAATGAAGTCCGGCCCGCGCCCGCTCTTTTCCACCTGCACGGCGAGGTCTTGCCAAAACTGAAGGTCTCCCACGGCGCTCTTGATGCCCACCGGAAGGCCCGTCGCGTCGGCCAGCTCTTCGATGAAGTCGAGCATCGAGTCCACGTCGCGAAAGGCCGTGTGACCCGCCGGGCTGGCGCAGTCTTTCCCCAATGGAATGTGCCGGATCTTCGCGATCTCCGCGGTGACCTTCGCGCCCGGCAACATGCCTCCCAGCCCCGGTTTGGCGCCCTGGCTCAGCTTGATTTCGAGGGCACGCACGGGCGCGCTCGCCACGCCTTCCTTCAACCGTTCGAGGCTGAACTTACCCTGTTCGTCGCGGCAGCCGAAGTAGCCTGTGCCGATCTGCCAAATCAGGTCGCCGCCCTTCCTGTGGAAGTCAGAGATGCCACCTTCCCCCGTGTTCTGCATGGCAGAAGCGATGGCAACGCCGCGGTTGATGGCCTCCACGGCGGCGCTGCTGAGCGAGCCGTAGCTCATGGCCGAGGTGTTGATGATGGAGCTTGGACGAAACGCCTTCTTCCGTTTGCGGTAGCCGCCGAGCACCTTGGCAGGAGGGCAGGGGTGGCTCGGATCGAAGCCGGGCTCGCCCTTGTGCGGTGTGGAGAGCGGAAACGCCGAGTGACGGATGATGAGGTAGCCTGGCGTCTGCTCGAAGTCGTTGTCGGTACCGAAGCCGAAATACTCGTTTTCGTGCTTGGAAGACGCGTACACCCAGCGGCGCTGGTCGCGGCTGAAGGGCCGTTCTTCGTCGTTGCCGGTGACGATGTATTGCCGCAGAGGCCCCCCGAGGCCCTCGAAGATGTAACGAAAACGCCCGACAATCGGGTAGTTTCGGACGATGGCGTGCTTGGTTTGCAGCCGGTCGTGGATCACCACGACAACCAGAAACAGCGCGAGGGCGACGCCCACCATGCCAAGGGTCATGGCCTTAGCGTACGCCCGTGCGCCGCGATGGTTACAAGAATTCGCGCTTCTTTGGTGGGGAGGATGGGCCGCTCAGGGGCAGCCGCTCGACTTCTTGAGCGTGTCGTAGGCCATCCAGCCGGTGCGCGTGTTGCCCTTCTTGGTGACCACGTAGCCGTAGATGAACTTCATCGTGCCCGCCGGCTTGCGGAATCTACCCTGGTCGTCCTGCTGCCAGAGGTTGACGTCGATGGAAGGGCGGCCGCCGTCGGTCGGTACGTCGAGCCGCTGGAAGTGTGTTCCGGCAGGGAAGTGGTCGATGGCGGGCCCGCCGAGACCCGAGCCCGGAGCGTTGAAAATCAGGTTCGCGGAGCGCTTGCCGTTGACCCGTAGCCGAGACAAATAGTCGCCCGCGGCTTCGCCGGAAGGTCCCGGATCGCTCTCGGTGTCGTACACCACCTTCTTCTCGGCAAGATCGTCGTCGATGCTGTTCTTGATCTCGTAGCAGGCCATCTTGGCGAGGCCCGAGCGGTGGGCGGTGGCCTTGCCGACGCGGCCCTCCAAGACATCGGCGGACTTCACGGCCGACAGCGGAAACCAGCCCGCGCTGTGGTTCGAGGTGGTCATCGCAAAGACGTATTTCTGCCCATTGAACTTTTCGATCTGCCCATAGTTGAACTTGAGCGTGGAGCTCTTGCTCTGCCATAACACGTCGCCGTTGCCGTCCAGAATGTCGACGTCCTTCTCGACGCCCCAGTCCAGACTGCCGTCTTTGTGCGCGATACGATTGCCGCCTTCCGTTCGCAGCTTGCAGTTGTAGTCGCTCAGATAGCAAGCGTCTCCGTTGACGCCGGGCCGCGTCGCCACGGCCGATTCCAGCGCGGACGATTCTTCTTCGTCTTGGTCGTCGGGAGCGCCGCCACAGGCGCCCAGCACAGCCACACTTACCAGCGCGCCAACGAAATGAGTCCATCGTGTCATGGGTACAGACCTCTCGAAGGACGGCGGTAGCAGCAGCCGTGCCTTGCCACGAAACGGTGGCACGCCTACCTTGCCATGCCGATGCCAGTGGAAAGGTCTGTGCTCACTGCGCGGAGTTTCAGCGGCACAAAAAGTTTGAAGGTAGATGGCTGGATCAGTATTGACTCACCCATCCACCTGCGATCCAGGGAGCCTCGTCGCCCCCCGCTGCTGTCCGCTGCAGCGGTCACCTCCCCCGCGAGCTGTCCGCCGCGGTGGACGCTCTCGCGTGAAAATGTGCCTATTTTTCCCGAATACCGAGGACCTTCCGGGTGGTCCGCTTTGTGTTTGAGCCGCTCCAGGAGGTTACGAGATGACGGCTTCGACGATCGGTTCGACCCTGGAAGATCCCCTGGCTCCCGCGAGCGCTGCCTCCAGAAAACGTGCTCTGCGCGGTGTCTTCCCAAAGCGTCCCTCGAGCGCCCGGGCCTTGCTCCGCAGCCTGCTGTTGCCGGTGGGGATCGCGGTCGTGCTCGGCGCAGTGGCCATCGCCAGCACCTGGACGGAGACCGCGCCCGCCGTGGTGCGCTCGGGGGTGGTCGTAAATGCAAGCGGCGCCGCGCCGGTGAAGGTGGGCGACGCCTGCCAGGTTCGCCTCGACCCGGAGACGCGCGCGGGCCTCAACTGCCGCGTGACGGTGACCTGCGCTGGCAAGGCGCTGTTCGGCGGTGCGCTCCCCGGTGGCTACGCCGCTTGTGCCGTGGAAGGTGGCCTGTACACCTCCGCCGTCGACGCCTTTCCGAGCTCGAAAGACGGCGACCCGGCGGTCGAGGTGCGTCTCTCGGAGAACCTGGCCCGGGTGACCGAGGGTCCGGCCGGTAAGGCTGTACAGATCGAGCTTCAGCCCTGACCCCGACCGCAATCCGCCAGCTACTTGTCGACGAAGCGCTTGAAATAGCCGAGCGCCGCGGGCCCCATCGGCCCCACGGGCTCGAAGACGTCGTTGTCATGCGGAAGCGGCGAGAGCGCGAAGAGCTCCCCCTCGCGATGCCCCAAGAGGCGCTCCAAGTCTTCGATCAGGACGGCCATGGAAGGGTAGCGGTTGTTAGGCTGTTTGCGCAGCATGCGCAGGATCACGGCCTCGACGGCCTCGGGAATTTCGGGTCGGACGGATCGTGGCATGGGAGGCGGCGCGAAGAGCTGGTGCGCGAGGAGCACCATGTCGTTGCTGTGCGAGAACGGTAGTTGACCCACCAACGCTTTGTACAAAATCACGCCCAGCGCGTAGATGTCGGCGCGCGCCGTCGCCGGATCGGTGACCACCTGTTCGGGCGCCATATAAACCGGCGTGCCGATGGCCGTGCCGACGGCCGTCAGGTTTCCTTCGGCGAGCTTGGCGAACCCGAAATCGAGCAGCCGAATTTCGTAATGAGAGCCCGGAGCACCGACCAGGTAGATGTTGTCGGGTTTGACGTCGCGATGGATGATGCCAACCTGGTGGGCCGCTTCGAGGGCGGAGGCCACCTGAATCGCGATGGGTAGGATCGTCTCCCCGCCGACCGCGCCTTCCCTGCGCAACATGTCGCCCAGGGACTCGCCGAACAAATACTCCATGACGAGAAACACCGCCCCGTCGCGTTGCTCGTCCGCCAGGAAGATGTTGACGATGGACGCATGACCAACGCGTGAAGCCGCGGTCGCCTCGCGCAAGAAGCGCGTGCGCATCTCGCGGTCCCGCTGGTGGCGCCCGTGCATGACCTTGACCGCCACCGGCTCCCCCGAGGTCTTGTCTTCCGCCAGGAAGACCTCCGCCACGCCCCCCTGCCCAATCCGTCCGCGCACCAGGAAACGCTCCCCGAAGACGGCGCCCGCCTCAGGGCAGGGCTCCGCCCGGATGAGATCGATGCGGCGCTCTTGCGTCAAGCGCGTGCCATCGAAGGGGCAATAGAGATGCTCTTCGTCGGCGTAGGCACGGTGGCAAAAGGGGCAGAGCATCGATGGAGAGCCGTAACACACATGGCAGGGCGGCGATAGCTGCGCCCGTGTCAAGGCCGTAAAAGCGTGCGACATGGGGAGGTCTACCCGTTGACGAGGAGAAAGTTATCGAGGTATGGGTAATCGATCGTCGTGACGCCCTCTCCACGGCGCCCCGGCGCGAAAGGCCTCCTCCCATGCCGTCGAACGCTCTGCTCCGCACCTCGCTGTCCCGAGCCGTAGTCGCCCTCACGCCGTTGCTGCTGGTTGCCTGTTTGGGGCCCGATGCTTCCCACGGCGATGCTCCCCCGGCCGACGAGTCGCTTGGGCAAAGCGAAGACGCCATTTCGTGCGTGACCTTGCGGCGGAATTTGGGGGCCACGGCCGCGGAAGACACCTACGTCGCCATCGATGTCATCGACCCCACCAGACAGAGCGCCAACTACGGCACGACCACCCTCGTTCAGACGGGCACCTTGGGCACCGCGAGCCGGCTCGCTCTCTTGCGCTTCGATCTGACCCCGATCCCCTTCAACGTGCCGGTCGCTTACGCCGGCCTCGACCTTGCCGTGGCGCAGGCGACCGGTGTCGGCACCGCGAGCCTCTATCGCGCGCTGTCACCGTGGTCCGAGACAACCGCCACCTGGACGTCGTTCGCATCGGACTACGACGCCTCCACCGTGTGGGGGAGCTTTCAACCCAAGGCGGCGCAGTCGGCGGGCGGGCACGCGGTCGTCGACGTCACCGGCATCGTCCAGGCCTGGAACGCGGGCGCCTACCCCAACCACGGTCTTGCCATCCTGGAAGACGCGGGCGCGCGCGCCGCCCTGGGTAGCTCGGAGGCTGGCAATGCGGCGCTCCGTCCTGCCCTCACGGTGTGCTACGCCAATCCTAGCTGCAGCGACGGTCTGCTCAATGGCCTGGAAAGCGACCTCGACTGCGGGGGTTCCTGTACACCCTGCGCCGATGGCCAGACCTGCGTGAGCGCCACCGATTGCCAAAACGCCGTGTGCCTTGCGGGGGTGTGCCAGTCGCCCACGTGCAACGACGGGCTGCAAGACGGCACTGAAACGGGTGTGGACTGTGGCAGCTCCTGCCCGGCCTGCCCCGCCGGGATGGGCTGCGCGTCCAGTGCAGATTGCCAATCGGGCGTGTGCGCGGGGGGCATCTGCCAAGCGCCGGCCTGCAACGACGGCCTGCAAAACGGCGGCGAAACCGACGTGGATTGCGGCGGCTCCTGCGCTGGATGTGCGGTGGGTCAAGCTTGCCTGTCGGGCGCCGACTGCCAAAGCACGCTGTGCTCGGGCGGGCTTTGTGTAGCCCCCTCGTGCAGCGACGGCTTGCAGAACCAAGGCGAGACAGGCGTGGATTGCGGCGGCCCCTGCGCCGCCTGCGCCGACCCCTCCTTCCCCTCCGTTCTTGCCTTGCTCCACATGAACGGCGCGAACAACAGCACGGCCTTTACCGACGTCAAGGGCAACCTCTGGACGGCCCTCGGCAACGCCAAGATCTCCACGGCGCAGGTCAAGTTCGGCGGCGCGGCCGGCTATTTCGACGGCGCGGGCGACGCCGTACAGAGCCCCACCGGCGCCTCCTGGAATTTCTCCGGGGCCACCCCGTTCACCATCGAAACCTGGGTCAACGGCACCGGCACCATCTTGAGCAGCGACGCCTACGGCCTCGTGTTGAGCATCAAGGGCGGCACGGGACTCTACCTGTGGATCAACGGCGTCTTGCCATGGGACTACACGGGCACCTTGGTCGGCACCGTGACCTCGCGCTGGCACCACCTGGCCTTGAGCTTCGATGGCGCCGAATACCGCGTGTTCATCGACGGCGTGCAAACCTTCTCGGTGTCGGGCGTGATGTCGTTCCAAAGCTACAACTACCTGAAGCTCGGCGACTACTCGAACGGCACCCAACCCTACTACAACGGCTACCTGGACGACTTCCGGATCACGAAGGGCGTGGCCCGCTACACGGCCAACTTCACGCCGCCTGGCCAAGAGCTGCCCAACTATTAGGTCCGCCGCCAGCGTGCGACGGGAAGACGTGCTCGCAGAGCTACAGCGGAGGCCCGTCCGCGCAGCTCTCCACATCGGCCACACCTACCCCTAGGCCCTTCCCGAATCGTGATCAAGGCTCGTTGACGGATCAGGTATTTTGAGGGCTACCGGGTCAAAGGATGCTACGCTGGCGACATGCCACGTTCCGCAGCGCGCGCTTCGGCTTGGGGCCCTCTGGCGGCTGCTCTGGCTTGGACCGCCTGCACGGGCGACGTCGTGGTCCCCCAGCCCGCGGGCACCGGCGGCGCCGCCGCAAGCACCTCGGCCAGCTCGGGCACGGCCACCTCTGGCACGGCGGGTGGAGGCCAAGGGGGCAGCGTCGAGGTGCCCTGCACGTCCGACGTGGATTGCGTGGACGATCCGGCGGGTCCCGTTTGTAGCGACGCGGGCCAGTGCGTTCCTTGCCTGAACGACGCGGACTGTGCGCTCGGCACCGTCTGTGTCGACCAAGCTTGCGTTCCAGGCTGCAGCCTTCAACATCCCTGCGCCCTCGGGCTCACGTGCTGCGACGACCAATGCGTCGACCTGGCGAGCGACCTCGACAACTGCGGCATGTGCGCCACGCCTTGCCCCGATCTTCCGCACGCCGGCGTCTTCTGCGCACGGGGCTTCTGCACCATGGGCCGTTGCGAGCCTGGCTACGCCGACTGCGATCAGTACGTGGACACTGGGTGCGAGCAAAATGTCGCAGACAACGGGCCCTGCGCTTGCGTCCCCGACACCAGCGAAGCTTGCTACAGCGGTCCGGCGGGCACCCAGGGGGTTGGCCCCTGTCTGGCGGGGGTCCACACCTGCAACGCCAACGGCACCGCCTTCGGACCCTGCGTCGGCGAGATTCTGCCCGCCGCCGAAGGCTGCCCCGACCTGGTGGACGACGACTGCAACGGCGTGGCAGACGACGCGGTTGTCTCGGACATTGACGGCGACGGTTGGACGGTGTGCGACGGCGACTGCGTCGAGCTCGTCGACATGGCGCACCCCGTCCCCGCGTACATCAACCCAGGGGCGCTGGAGATCCTCGACAACGGCATCGACGACGACTGCGACCCGGCGACATCGGACACCATCGCCCCGCCGCCGTGCAGCACCTCCGAAAGCCTGACGGGTCTGACCGCCGCGCAGCTCGCCGCGGCGATGGATATCTGCCAGGTGGCCGACGCCCTGGCACCCTTGCCCCTCAAGACCTGGGGCCTCTTGAACGCCGAACTGCGCCTCGCCGATGGAGCCATGCCAAACGCCGCCGACCTTGCCACCTTCGAAGATGTGCAGACCGCGGTCCTGAGCGGGTTTGGAGCGACCATCCTCCCCAAGCGTGGACCAACCCTGGCGGCCTTCTCCACGGGCGTCATGCGCGCTCCGGGCATGGCAGGTTACGCGGCGCCCACGCCGGGCAGCGATCTCGGTCGCTCGGGCCAACCTCCCACGAGCTTCTTGACAGCGCACGGCGGTCTCCTACCCGCGGACGGAAGTTGCAACGGCACCTGCCCCTCCGGCGCCGGCGCCTACGACGGTGTGACGCTGCGGCTCTCGCTGCGCGTCCCCACGAATTCGCCGTCATTCAGCTACCATTTCATGTTGCTCAGCGCCGAGCACCAAAACCCCTGCTCGGCGAGCAACGACACCTACTTGGCGCTCCTCCAAACCGGCGCGGCGGGCATTCCGGCCGATCTCAACGTCGCCTTCGACGGCCTCGGAAACCACCTGTCCGTCAACAACCTGTTCTTCGACGCCTGCGTGCCCGCCGGTTGCGCCCTCTGCCCGCTGGGCGCCGCTTCGCTCCAAGGCACGGGCTTCGAGGCCGGCGGCGCCACCAAGTGGCTGCAAGCCGATGCCCCGGTGGTCTCGGGTGAGACCATCGTCTTCGACCTTACCCTCTTCGATGTCTCGGACGGTTTGGGAGACTCCGTCATCCTGCACGACAATTTCCGCTTCAATAAGGCCTGCCCTCCCGGCGGGTGCGTGGTCGTCTTCCCGTGAACGTTGCAAGATGCAACGCCGGAGCGGCGTCTTTTGGCCCGCTATCTGGAGCCGTCTGACCTAGCCAACCCGCCGCACGCGAGCATGGAGCCCACCCAACGGGCGCAGGGTGGCGGCCTTCGGATCCACCGTCACCTCGGTCTCCACGACGTCGAGCGACGCGTGCTGCAAGAGCGTGGCGAGCACCAGTGGACCTTCCATCAGGGCGAACAGGTTCCCGATGCACACCCTCGGGCCTGCGCCGAAGGG
>CAYLJT010000362.1:0-8472 GCA_964383995.1 uncultured Polyangiaceae bacterium | reverse complement strand
GAGGCGAACTTGAAGGCGATGGCGCCGCGCGGCCGGCGGTTGACCTCGCCCAACAGGCCCTGCGCGTGGAGCGAATCGACGGCGACGACCAGGCCGTCGATGTCGTAGTCGCGCGTCTTTCGGATCTCGGTTTGGTAGCGCGCGTAGAGGTCGAGCACGGCGTTGAGATCGCCGACCAGGTTGGGCGGCGTGGCAAAACCGAGCGCGCGGAGCTGGGCAAACTTCTCGGTCTCGGTCTCGGCGCCGAGGGGATCGGTGGCGTCGTAGAACAACACCGTGAGGTGCTCGGCGCCCTGGCCATCGAAGCGTTTTGCGGTGCCGGCGGCGGCGTTGCGTGGGCTGGCGACGTCGGGAAAATAGCGGGCTTTGTCGCTCAAACGCAGGATGATCTCACCGCGCACGCTGAGCTCGCCGGTGTGGTTGATGCGCGGCGGCACGCCCCGCATGCGCTTGACGTTGGCGGTGATGCGCTCGCCCACTTCGCCGTCGCCGCGCGTGATCGCGTCGGCCAACAGGCCCCCGCGGTAGATGACCTCCAGGCTGATTCCATCGAGCTTTTCGGACACGGAGAGCGCGCCGTCGAAGGGCCCGAGGCCATCTTTTTGGCCCAGCTCGTTGCAGCGCGCGAGCCACGCGCGGAGCTCCACCTCGTTCGTGGCTTTGTTGAGCGAGCCCATCACGATCTCGTGCCGGGCCTTCGACCACTCGCTCACAAGCTCGGAAGAGCCCACGTTGGCGAGCACGGGATGCGTGGGATCCAGGGCGCGCAGCTCGTCTTCGAGCGCGTCGAACACGGCGTCGCTGACCTCGGTGCGGCCTGCGTAGTAGCTCGCGCGGTAGCGCTCGATGCGTGTGGCAAGCTCGTCGGCCCGCGCGCGGGCGGCGTCATCGAGCTGGATGCCGCCCTGCAAATCGGCTTGGTTTCGGGGTGTTTCTTGGTCGTTCACTCGAAGCTCGCGGGGGCGTTGCTGACGGCGTTGTGGAGGGCGTCCTTGAGCATGTCGCCCGTGCCCATGGCCATGTCAGTCGGCAGCTCGTCGACGCTGAACACGCCGACCTCGGCGATTTCAAGGCTGTTCATGGGCGGAATGCTGGGTGGCTCGACGTTCATTTTCACCACGATGGTGACGGCGTGAAAGCGCGGATCGCGATCGGGACGCGAGTACACGCCGACCAGGCGCTCGTAGTTACTGACCTTCACGCCCGCCTCTTCGAGCAGCTCGCGGGCGATGCAATCGCGCAGCGTTTCGCCCCATTCGAGCGTGCCGCCGGGCAAGCCCCAGGTGCCCGTATCGCCGCGGCGAATCAACACGAAGCGACCGTCGGGCGTTTGCGCCGCGGCGCACACCCCAACCACGGGTCGTTTCAACAAATGCCGCATGACCTCTTTCAAAAGGCCCAAAACGGACGCGGGGAGCAGGGCGAGGGGGGCGAGTCGCATCGAGGGACGCGGATACTACTCGGCTGCTAGGCTCGGGGCGATGGACAGGACACTTCGGTTTGCGGCGGTGCAGATGAACAGCCAGGGCGACCTGCAAGCGAACCTCGCGGTCGTGCGCACGCGCGTCGAAGAGGCCGCCAAGGCGGGCGCCGAAGTGGTGCTTTTGCCCGAGAATTTTGCGTATTTCGGGGACGAAGAGGGCAAGCGCGGCGTGGCCGAGGACCTCGACGCCGGGGGTGTGATGATCGACACCTTGCGCGACGTGGCACGCGCGAGCCGCGTGACGCTGATCGGCGGCGGCATGCCCGAGCGTTCGAGCGATCCGGCGCGCCCGTACAACACCTGCGTGGTCGTCGACGCCGAGGGCACGCTCGTCACGCGTTATCGCAAGCTGCACATGTTCGACGTCGACCTGCCGGACGGCACGCGCTACCGCGAATCGGACGCGACCGCCTCGGGAAATCAAGCGGTGGTGGTGAATGTTGGAGGTGCAACGATAGGCCTCTCGATTTGCTACGACCTGCGTTTCCCCGAGCTCTACCGCGCGCTCTCGACGAAGGGCGCGGAGGTGATCGTGGTACCGGCGGCCTTCACGCTGGCCACGGGCAAAGACCACTGGCATGTGCTGTTGCGCGCGCGGGCCATCGAAGCGCAGGCCTACGTGGTAGCGGCAGCGCAGTGGGGCAAACACTCGCGCGGCCGCATGACGTTCGGCAAGTCGTGTGTGGTGGACCCCTGGGGCGAGATCATCGCGCAGGCGTCGGAGGGGGAGGGGATCGTGAGCGCCGCCCTGGAGCCCGCGCACCTGAACCGGGTGAGGGCGCTCGTGCCGTCGTTGTGTCATCGCCGGCAGTTCGAATGAGCGACCGCTGTTCTTTCGCCGCGAGTCCGCTCTACGGAAGTACGATGTCGCCCATGTCCACGATGTAGCGGCGCGTGGAGCGCTCGAATCGCAGACCGACGAATCGGTAGCTTACGCTGACGGGACTTTGTCCCTGCTTGTGGATGTGAATCTCGAAGGTCCCGTTGTTCAACGGCTTCAACTGCCCCTCGTCCAGGCGGCAAAATCGGTAGTCGCCCTGGGCGGCAAGACTGCCGTCCGGTTGTGTCATACCGAGCAGGATCGTCCCTTCGGCGCGGTTCGACTTACCGACGTAGTCGAGCCCGGTGTCGACGAAGCGCACGGACGCTCCCGCGACGGGCGCTTGTTTTCTGTCAATTGCGCGGACTTTCAGGTCGAACGCGAGCACATGAATGCTCTGAATAATCTTGGTGGATGGCAGTGGCATCAGGCCCAAAAGTGCCTGGGCGCCGGTGCGAGCCATCGCTAGCAGTGTGTCTCTTCGGTACATGTCTTACTCCGTCCAGCTTGCGCTTGCTTAGGGTCAACCCAGGGGCCCGATCGTGCCGTTGTCACCAGGGACGTTCGAATTGTCGCCGTGGCCCCAGCAGCAACTATGTGCGAACTCGTGAATAAGCACACTGACGAGCTGGGCGTCACTCGCGATGTGATCGATGCAAATATGGACCTTGTCTTCGGCGGTGTCTTTCCAGGACCAGAACAAGAAGCTCGACATGCTCCACGTGTTCCAACCGAGCAAGGTCGGTTGTTCTTCGCAGGGCTGACCGTGCTCGATGATGACCTCACCATCCAGCAACAGGTGATTTTCGACGCACTTCTTCAGGAACGGATTGGTGATGTCGGTGTGGGCCTTGTTGATGGCCGCCAGGATCGCGCTCTCCACGCGCTGTTGCTCCGCGTTGGTGCCGCCCGAAATGGTGATGCCCATCGCTCCTCGCTTTCTTTCTGCCCCGGTTGTGGACGAACCTTCCAGCGCGCACCTGCGACGCCGGTGACTGTTCGACAATCGTTTGGGGTCAAAGGGGATTCGCAGCGAGGCTCAAAAGCTGACGCGCAGATTCGACACACGAGCCTTTGGTCGGGTGCTGCGCGCCCTCAGGGATCCAGGACGGTCACGGAAACACCAGAAATCGGGTCTTCTTGCCGAACCTTGACGGTCCGCTCGAGCACCGTGCCGTTCGTCCAGACCTTGATTTCATAGGCGGTCTGCGGCTGGACGGAGAAATACTGACCGGAAGAGCTGGTGTCGAGATCCTTGAGCAACCCTCCATTCTTGTAGAACTGAAGAACCCCCCAGCCTCCGCCCTGGGTCCAGTCGATTCTGAATGGCGTCGATCGAAGGATGATTTCGGGGTACGTCAGCTCCATGTCCAGCACCATGTCGATCCCGAGCTCGATGTCCGTGCCCTCTTCGAAGTCGTTCCAGGTGGCGATCATGATGAAGGGCACGGCCGCCTGTTGGGCGCGATTCCAGGTAGCGTCGTAGGTGTCGTGTCCCATACGGGACATGAACCGGTTAAGGCCCCAGGAGGCGAGGCTATCGTCGAAGCCGGGCCATACGCCGCCGACTGCGATCTTGCCGGAATACTCCGGCAACTTCATGGTGTCGTAGAACCAATCCAGGTAAACCTGTCCCCAGTCCGATGGATCCGCAGGGTTCGTTTTTACCCATGCGAAGAAGCCATCGAACGCGGCGTCGTGCGTCGCGTCGCCTGGGTTTGGATCCTTGTCCAGCAAGGTCACCGGGGAGCTCAAGTCCGCGCGAATCGTGGACCAATTCAGGTAGGGATCGACGTCGTCGGAGGGATCGACGCCGTAGTAGGGGAAGACAAACAGCGCAGGTGCGCCGTTCATCGAGAGATAGGCAGAAGAGCTGAAGTACTGCTCAGCGTAGGCGAGATCGGATTGCACGACCGCTTGATAGCTGCCTTGATCCTCCCCCGAGTCGTGGACCGCGCCTTCGTCATAAAGCAGCGCCACCTGGAAATCGGACTGCTCGGCCTGCTGAAAGAGCTTCTGCGTAGCTTCGTCTTGGAACGAGCGATCTTCGTCGTTCGCATAGCCGCCACCGGGGCCGTACCAATCCACCACGAACCCGCAGATGCCCTTCGCTTTGGCCGCCGAGATATGCTGGGCAATGACCGTGCTATCGCGGGAGTCGTAGGGGCGCGGATGGGGCTCCCACGGCGCTCCGCTGTAGGCCGCGCTGTGTGACGGCAAGCCGTGCCACACTTGATATTCGGCGAGGACGTTGCAAGTCTTCTGCAGGCCCGTGCTGCTGCTGCCGGTCGCGCTCGGTGAACCCCCACCGCCCCCGGTTCCGTCGTTGCAGCCGCAGAGAGCCGCGGCCGCCACCACGGCCAACGCGATGCGCACGGAGAAATGCCGCGCTTCCATGATTTTTCTCGCCTCCCGTGCAATCAAGGGTAGGCACGCCCGTCGTCGACGTCAAGGAATAGGCCCGCTTTCACGGGCTCAGCGATCGAGACTTCCTTGCCTTTGTCTCGGACATTTTCTGCGCGAGGGCAGCGCGCGGGGGCCGACGTTCGTTCGACAGGCGGTTAGTCGTCGTCTTTCTTCTCGGTCTTCGGACAACCGTTGAGGGCGGGCTCGAGGCGCGGTGGACCCTTGATCGTGGGGCACGCGTCCTCGCTGTCGAGGATGCCGTCGCTGTCGGTGTCGGGCGGACAGCCGTTGTCGTAGGGGTACTCGCTCTGCGAGCCGGGCTCACCGGGGCAGGCGTCGTCGTCGTCGAAGATGCCGTCGCCGTCGCGATCGAGCCGCGGACAGCCGTTTTCGTGGGGCTTGTCGCTGCGTGGACCGGGCACTCTCGCGCAGGCGTCACGGAAATCGACGATGGAATCGCCGTCCGTGTCGGGACAACCGTGCGTAATCGGCTCGTCGGTGGGGATGCCCGCCTGCAGGTAGCAGGCGTCGCTTTCGTCGGGAATTCCGTCGTGATCGGCGTCGCCGTGGCTTTCCACAGGGGGCATGGGCGGTGTCTCGATGGGCTCGTCGTCGCCGCCGAAGTCGAGGTCGAAGCCGTCGCGATCGAGGGGCGCGTAGGCGATGCTGAGGACGCCCCGCGCGACGGGTGTTCCGACGCCACCGGAAGCTCCGAACGCTACCGCGGGCCCCACGAGGAAGTCGCTCACGCGCTGGCGCCAACCGAGCGCGACCTCGACGCGCGTGGTGTTGCCTGCGAACGAATTGGCGCCCTGCGTCACCACGCCATTCCAGGCTTCGAGCATCACGGCGCCCGAATAGGTGAGCGCGTAGCCGAGCGCCAAACGGTTCTCCCACACGTCGCCGAGCTCGACGTCGTAGAACGTGCGCACGGGCCGGAACATCACGCCGCTCGTGAGGGCCCAGGTGGCCTCATCGACGCGACCGCCGAGCACCAACGAAGGGCCACCGCGCAGCGCGCCGTCGGAAAAGTAGGCGCCTTGGCTGCCCGTGGGCAGATCGACCGCGCCCGAGACCGCCACGAGGAACTCGTCACCGGGCCGGCCGCCGACGAGCAAACGCGTTCCGACGCGCACATCGCCGAAGGCCGCGTCCCAGGCGTAAGTCGCGTTGGGCGTGGGCTCGCTGGCCGTCGACACGAAGCCCCAGGGGATGTCGAGGGACAGCTTCAAGCGGTCTTCGATGGTGACCGCCGCGCCGAAGTGCTCGACCATTTGAGCACCAACGATGGCGACCCGCTCGCCCGCCGCGGTGACCTTCGCGGGGGCGACGTCGAGGGACATCGCGAGGCTGAAATCCCACGCAAAATCCCCCAATGATTCGGGGTTTTCGACGCCAAAGAACCGATCTCCCGCGGGGGGCGGCTGGAAGCCATCGGCCTGAAATCCCTCGGCCCACGACGCGCGTGAGAGCCCGAAAAGGCCGACGGTCAGGGCCCACGCAAACGACGCGAGACGCCTCGCTTTCACCATGGCGCGCGACGATACCACGGCCTGAAAAGCCATGACGAGCGACGACATCGCCGTCGCACGGGCCAAATTCGACCGGGCTGCCCCGTAACGAATCCCACGCTCCAAGGTTCTATGGTAGCTTGACGTGTGCGCCCGAAGGGACCCTCAGACGAGCCCGCGCCGCCGTCGGACATTACCCCGGCGCCCCGCTCGCGACCCCAGGCGCGTGACAGCAATCCAGGCGGCAGGCCGCGCGAAGGCGTGTCGAGCAGGCGTCCGTCGGGCCTCCTGCACCGCGTCGATTTTGGCCTGATGACCCCCGCTTCGCGGGTCGTCGAGGAGATCCTGGCCCTCGAGCCCAACGAGCACGTCGCCATCGTCCACGACGGGGCCAACGAGCAGGT
This sequence comes from uncultured Polyangiaceae bacterium, assembly GCA_964383995.1. Classification (GTDB taxonomy): domain Bacteria; phylum Myxococcota_A; class Polyangia; order Polyangiales; family Polyangiaceae; genus CAYLJT01. The sequence continues at coordinate 1,848 of CAYLJT010000362.1, read as the reverse complement.
GGCTTTTGCCCTCGAATTCGCGGCCACGAGCCGCGGAGCGCTGGTCACGCGGATGGCGGTCGAAGAGGTCGGGGAGCGCCCGCTGCGCACGTGCCCGAGCGCTGTCAGTGGGGCCGCACGGGCCTCGGACGCGACCATCCTCGCCGTCGATGAGCGGGACGGCGAATTCCCATTTCGGCAGGGATTCGTGGCGGCCGCGCAGTCGGCGCGGGCGCGTCATGTGCACATGGTCGGCGTGAGCCACCGCTCCTTCGCTGCCAGCTTGATGGGCAGCCTCGCGCGGGTGTTCGACCTCTCGGCGGCCCTGCGCCGTGCGATCACGCCGACCTCGCGCCTCAGCGTGCGCTCTTCGGCGGGAACCCGCATCGAGATCGAAATGGCGCCCCACCTGCGTTGGTTCGAGAACGGCGGCGTGGTGCGGCGGGGGGATTGGGTCAACGTGCCCTGCGGCGCCCTTGTTACCTCGCCCGGCAAAGTCAACGGTGTGTTGGTGGTCGACGCGTCGATGAGCGGCGTTGAAGGCATTCGCGCGGGCTTGCTCACCACCAAGCCCATCACCCTCGAGATCGCAGACGGCCGGGTTCGCAAGGTCAGTTGCGTCGATCAGGGCCTCGCGCGCGTGGTCGAAGGTTTCGCGCGATCGGGCCACGGCCACGACCGCGTCGGGCTCCTCAACCTGGGCGTCAACATCGGGATCGTCACGCCCCTTGGCGAGCTGAGCCACGACGAGACCATGCCTGGCGTGCACCTGTCCTTGGGGCACACGTTCGCCGAGCAAACGGGGGCTTTTTGGTCGGCCCCGCAGCAGCTCGCGTTCGCCAGCGTCAACGGCGACGTGGATCTCGACGGCGTTCCTCTTGTGCGTCGCGGTCGCTACGTGCGCCTCGTCTAAGCTCCCCGTTGCGCTTCCGTTGCGCCCCCGGGCGAACGAAGCTAGCGCGAGCGGCCCCGCATGAAGAAAAACTACGTCCTCGACGCCAACGTCCTCCTTCACGATCCGCACGCGATTTTCAAGTTCGAGGATAACGATCTGGTCATCCCGATCTTCGCCATCGAGGAGATCGATCAGTTCAAGCGCGAGGCTTCGGAGCGCGGCCGCAATGCGCGCACCATCGCGCGGCTGCTCGATGAGCTGCGTGACAGCGCAGGCTCGTTGGCTCATGGCGTTCCGCTCGAAGGGGGTGGGACGTTGCGCATCGCGATCCCCGAGCAACGTCCCGAAGCCGTGCTCGGCATGGATGCCAGCTCGCAGGACCTCGCGATCCTCCACACGGCCATCGCGTTGCGCGACAAAGACGGGCAAAAACCCACGATCTTCGTCACGATGGACACCAACCTGCGCATCCGCGCGGACGCCCTCGGCGTGGCCTCGCAGACTTACGAGAACCAGCGCGTCCGGGATCAGGAGCTCGAGCAGACCATCGTTGAGATGGAGGTCTCGCGGGGGATGATCGATGCCTTTTTTGGCGAAGGCGCGGTCACCCCCGAGAATCCCGCGCGTTTCACGCCGAATATGGGGGTCTTGCTGCGCGACGCGAGCTCGCCCACGCGCACTGCGCTCGGTCGCTTCGACGCCACGCGCCGCGAGCTCGCGGCGCTGCGCATCGGGCGCGACGGCGTGATGGGCCTGCGTCCGCGCAACAAAGAGCAGTCGTTTGCCTTGGATTTGTTGCTCGAAGACTCGATCCGCTTGGTCACGTTGATCGGCAAAGCGGGCACCGGAAAGACGCTCTTGGCCCTCGCGGCGGGGCTCAAAAAGACCACCGAAGACGGCAGCTATTCGAAGCTCCTGGTGAGCCGACCGATCATGCCGCTCGACCGCGCCCACTCGACCGCGCTCTCTTCCAT
>CAYLJT010000361.1:0-8480 GCA_964383995.1 uncultured Polyangiaceae bacterium | reverse complement strand
TGAGGCCCCCGCCCTCGAAGTCGATGTAGGGGCCAAGCTGGTGGCGAAGGCCATCGAGCACGCCCTTTTCTTTGGGTTGGGTCTCGTGCAGGTGCAAGATCGCACCATCCCCGAGGGCAAAACCCTTGGTGTGGCAATGATCGGCCACGAGGTCGCAGAGCTTTTGTTCGGTCTCGGGGGCAAGCTTCAGGTTATTTTGCGCCATGAACGCAGCCTACGCCCGTTCGCGCGGAGGCGCCCGGCCTTTTTGGGGGTCTTGGCCCAACCTGGGTGGGGCGCGAACCTCGACGTGGACGCGCGCTCGTCTGCTATGATCCGCGCGTCGACCCCGAATGAGCCGTCAGCCCGCAGAAAGAAGCGAGCGCGCTTCGCGCATCGAGCCGCTCACCCGCCTCGCCACCGGAGGCATGGCGGACATCTGGCTGTCGCGTGAAGTGGGCGCCGCGGGCCTCGAACGGCTCGTGGTGGTCAAGCGGCTGCTCCCGCACCTCGCCCGCGATCCCGAAATCGTCGACATGTTCGTGTCCGAAGCGCGTTTCGTCGCGCGCCTCGTGCACCCGAACGTGGTTCAAATCCACGACCTCGGCGAGGACGACGAAGGCTACTTCCTCGTGATGGAGTACGTCGCTGGCTGCTCGGTCAGCGAGCTGCTCGGCTCGGCGCAAGCCGCGGATATGCTTCTTCCCATCGAGGCATCGCTGTGCATCGCCGAGCAGGCCTGCAGCGGCGCGCACGCCGCCCACGAGCTGCGCGATCCGACCGGAAAGCCCCTCGGGCTCGTGCACCGCGACATCTCCCCGCACAACCTGATGGTCGGTCCGAACGGCGAGGTAAAGCTCCTCGATTTCGGCATCGCCAAGGCCACCGCCGCCGCCGAGGCGACCCGCACCGGCTCGGTCAAAGGCAAGCACGGGTATATGTCGCCGGAGCAGTGCAGCGGAGCGCACCTCGATCGACGTAGCGATGTGTTTGCGCTCGGCATCGTGTTTTGGGAGCTGCTCACCGGTGTACGCCTTTTCAAGCGCGAGACCGAGTACGCCACCATGCACGCCATCGTAAACGGCGACATCCGCGCGGCGAGCGCGATGCGGCCTGACCTACCACGGGGGCTCGACGACGTGCTCGCCAAGGCGTTGGCCGTGAAGCCCGAGGAGCGATGGCAGACCGCCGACGCGCTCCGTCGCGCGCTGCTGGAAGCGGCGGAGGAGGGCGGAATGCGGCCCTCCCGCGATTCACTGCTGGCCACCACGACGGCGTTGTTGGGCGCCCGTTTGGAAGAGCGCGAACGGTCCCTGCGCAGCGCGGCGACCTCCGGTCAACTGCCCGAAGGATTCTCTCCGCGACCCCCCGACAGCTCCTCCGGATCCGGCGAAAATACCTCTGGAAACGACGTCGCCACGGTGGTCCAAGGGCGACCCCCCACGGGCAGCAACCCTTCCGTCGGGGAGGGCACGACCTGGCCGCGAAGTCAGCCGACCCCGACGAACGACGAGGTGACGCATGTCGACCCGCGCCCGCCGACGCCGCCGCGCTCCGACCCGAAGCCCGTGGAGGCGCCGTCTGACCTGGCCGCTCCGATCCTCCCCACCCCCGAGGCCCCACCTTCCCCAGCGCGCTCGCGGACGGCGTTGCGTTGGCTGCCCATCGGCGCGTTGCTCGGCGGCGCCGCGGCGGCCCTCGGCGGCGCCGCGGCGGCCGTAGCCATTTTCTTCGGTGCGCGTTTGCTGCCCGATCCAACGCCTTCTCCCAGCACGAGCGCTTCGAGCCCGGCGCCTCCCCTACCCGCTCCGCCCGGCGGGCCGACCTTGCATTTCGCGGTCGCGCCCACGGTCGATCCGGCCGTGCTGCGCAAAGAGCTGGCACCCTTCATGGCATGGCTCGGACACCGCGTGGGGCGCCCGGTCGAGCTGTCCATTCCGGCGAGCTACGATGACACCGGTACGGCCCTCGCCACGGGGCGCGCGGAGCTCGCGCTCTTGCCACCGCTCTTGTTCGTGCGCGCCAGCGCCCGCGAGCCGCGCCTTCAGCCTCTGGCCGTGCGCTTGTTCGACGGCTCGCGGGCCAGCGACGGCTACATGCTTGTCCGAGACGAAAGTAAGATCGCCCGACCCGAAGATCTGCGAGGTCACCGCGTCTGCTACGTGGACAAGGCTTCCACGACAGGCTTTTTGTTGCCGCGCATCTGGCTGCGCAAAGCCAACCTGGTGCCCGACAAGGACGTCGATGCCTTGGTCAGCGGCGACCACATCGCGGCGATGCGCGATCTCATCGCAGCCAAGTGCGACGCTGCTGCCGTGTACTCGGGGGCGTTCCTGACCGCGCGGCAAGAGGGGATCGCGGTGGGTAAGCTGCGCGTGTTGGCGATCACGGGTCGGGTGCCTCAAGACGTCATGGTGGCAGCTCCAGACGTCGCGCCGTCCGATATTGACAAGCTCCGCGAGGCCCTGCTCGGCTTCGAGCCCCACCGCGACATCGACGCGGGTCGCATCGGTGAGGTGCTCGGGATCACGGGCTTCGCCCCCCTCCAGGTAAGCGAGCTCGAATTGATCCGCCAGGCCGCGGAGGCCGAGGGGCTCTTGCCGATGCGCGACGGCGGGCCCTGAGCAGAGCTCCGCACAAGTGCGCGCTTGCATTCCGTCTGGCCCCGAACCCGTGTAGCATGGTGGCATGCGTCGTTCCCTGACGGCCCTCGGTCTATTCTTCCTCCTCGGCACCTTGCTAGCTGCCTGCAGCGACGAGACGGCGGCGCCGGCCGAAGGCGCGGGCGGCGGCGCGGGCGATCTGTGCGAGCGCGTTGCTGCGCTCGACGCCCTCGCTCCGGCGGTGTCGTACGATTACGCGTGGACTTGCGCAGGCGAGGTCGCCGCCGAAGGCGAGGCCCTGCCGGCGCCCCCCATCGACGACAACGACTGCACGACCGGCGTGTGGCCCGACCTCGACGACACGGTGGCCGTGTGCCCGACGGTGAGCGCCGCGGTGCGCGTCGATCCCGTGTCTGGCAAGACTCTCCCCAGTGACGACGCGCGCCCGCTACCGATCGATATTCCGGTGACCGAGTCGGGCTCGTTTCTACCCGCGGACCTCCCCACATCTTACCCCAAAACACTGCGCGTCGTGGCCTGGAACATGGAGTACACCGCGCACCTCGACGAGCAAATCGCCATCTTGACCACGCGACCGGAGCTTGCCTCCGCCGACCTCTACCTGCTCAGCGAGGTCGACCGTTGCTCCAACCGCAATGGCAAGCGCCACGGCGCCCGCAAGCTCGCCGAAGCCCTGAGCGCGGCCTACGCCTACGGCATCGAGTTCGTCGAGCTGGACATCGATCGCAGCGTGGGCGGTGACACGGGTCAGGCGATCCTGTCACGCCGGCCGCTGACCAGCGCGGCCCTGACCTGCCATTCCAACCAGAGCGATTGGTTCGCCACCGAGGACGAGCCAAGGTTAGGCGAGCGCGTGTTCTTGCACGCCGACATCCCCGTCGGTAACAGCGCCGCGCGCGTCTACGCGGCCCACCTGGAGAGCGACGATATCTTCGGAGAAAAACGCTCTATCCAGGCCAAAGAGCTGCTCGACGTCGCCCAAAGCCGGGCCTGCGATCGACCCCAAATCGTGGCCGGCGACTTCAACGCACCTTACTGCGGCTCCCCCGAGCTCGAAGTGTTGCGGACCTCGGGCTTTTTCGACGCGGTGGGCCTGACAGGCGATCGCGAGGCGACCCACCAATCCGGATTCCGGCTCGACTACGTCTGGATCCGCGGTTTCCGCGCTGTCCAGGGCGGCGTATTGCGCGACGTCATGGCGTCGGATCACTACCCGGTCTGGGTCGACCTGGAGCTTGACGACGGGTCCTGACACTCGTCAGGAAGACATCTACCCAGCCAACGCATCATCGCCGCCGATGCCGTACTTGCGCAGCAACGCACGCAGGTGGCTGCGATCCATCCTGACCAGGCGCGACGCCTCGGACACATTGCCCTTCGCCTTGGTCCACACCTCCTGCAGGTAGGCCCGCTCCCACTCGTCCGACGCCTGCTGTTTGGCCTCGCGGAACGACAGACGTGGATCGAACAGCCCTGACGCAGGTGCGGAAGGTGCCGGTCCGGAGGGGGCTCCCTCGGGCGCTCTTTCGGAGAGCGGAAGCCCAAGGTCGGCGCTGCCCAATTCGGGACTGCCAAGGTCGGCACTGAGCGAGTCTTCGAACAGCAAAGCACGCTCCACCGCCGCCTTCAGCTCGCGTACGTTGCCGGGCCAGGGTTGACGACGGAGCCGCTCCAGAAGCTCGATGGGCATGGGCCTGTCCGGGACAAAATCGGCGTAGAAGTGGCGCGCCAGGCGCTCCACGTCGCCGGTCCGCTCGCGCAACGGCGGAATGCGGATACGCACGATGTTGAGGCGATAGAATAGATCTGCACGGAAGGTTCCGTTGTTGACCTCCCTGCGCAGATCGCGGTTCGTCGCGGCGATCACCCGCGCGTCGAGGCGCACGCGCTCGTTGCCACCCACCGGCTTGACCGTGCGCTCTTCCAACGCACGCAAGAGCTTCGGCTGCATTTCTAGGGGTAGCTCGCCAATTTCGTCGATGAAGATGGTGCCTCCCTTGGCCTGCTCGAAGGCCCCGGCGCGGTTCGAAAGCGCTCCGCTGAAGGCACCCTTGACATGACCGAAGAGCTCGCTCTCGATCAGGGTAGGTGCGATGGCCGTGCAGTCGAGCACGACGAATGGGCCCGACGCGCGGGCGCTGCCGTCGTGGATGGCCGAGGCCAGGACACCCTTGCCGGTGCCTGTCTCCCCTTGCAAGAGCACCGTGCTCTCGGATTGGGCGATGCGTGGCAAGGCGGCAAAGATGCGGCGCATGCCCGAGCTTGCGCCAAGCAATGGACCAAAACGGTCTTCCTGGCTCAGGGTCTCGCAAATGTCCTCGGCCTCGTGGTTGATACGCAAGGTGGTGCGGCCAACGCGCAACCAGGCACCGCTCTGGAGGTAGCCACGCTCGATGCGGACATCGCCCACCATAGTGCCGTTCGACGAGCCCAGGTCTTGGAGCAACAGCCCCGTCGTCGTGGCAAGGAGGCTGAAGTGGTGACGGGAGACGGTAGGGTCGTTGAGGACGAGATCGTTGCCGGGGGCGGAGCCGACCGAGACCTCACTTGATTGGGGCCGAAACGACCTTCCCACATCGGGCCCTTCGACCACGGTGAGAGAGAATCCATCCAGGCGCAGCTCGCGCGGGGGTGTACCGACCAGGAGGGTGGGATCCACTCGCATGGGCGCGACACTACCACAGGGCTTCCGCGCGTGACCAGCGTCCCGTGGAGGAGCAACCGTCGGCGGGCGCGCGGCGCGCGTACCAGCGGAATCGAGATATCAGGGAGGGGGCGAGCCCGACCAGGCGGCTGCCACGGCGGCGCGAAGCGTTGCCTCGTCGCCCACCAAGGAGAGCGCAAGGGCGTTGGCCAGACAGATGGACGCATCCTCGCGAACGGCGTCTTGGGTGACCGAAGCCACGTCCTCGGCCACGGTATCCAGGCTTTGAAGCGGGTAATCGAGGGCCAGGGCGCGGTCGATGGCGGTGACAAAATCCAGGTTGCGCGACCCAGGCGCGAGCGCGGAAGCGACATCGAGCTTGGCCCACGAGAGCTCGGCCTCCGCGTTGGAGCTGCCCGCCGACGTTTGGACAAATGCATCACGGAAACCCGCCAATGCCAGTGCGAGCTTGTTGGACTCGACGGCGCTTGACAGCTCGAGCCAGGCGCTGCCGCCGGGGATCGACCTTGCCTCCGCGCGCACGGCATACGCGGCGCCGGCCTGTTCGCGCAGCACGGTGCTCAGCTTCCGCTGGAGAACCGCCGCAAGGACGTGGTGTCGCCGCGCCGCTGTGGCGGTGGTCGCGGGGGAAAGGAGGCAGCCAACCGTGATCTCCGCCTGACTTGCGCCTGGCCGCGAGGTAAGGAGCACGCGGCGAGGCGCCGCCGGCCCCGACACCACGTTGGGCGGCAGGGGCGCGGGAAACCCAGGGTCATCGTCGCTCCAGCTCCCGAACGTGTCCGAGACAAACTTGCGCGTAGCTTGCGGATCGATGTCGCCGACAACCACCAGCACCGACCCCTTGGGGACGTGCGTCAAGTCCAGCCACTCCTTGGCTTTCCACACGCTCGTTTCGCGCAGCCCAGCCACGGTGGCGGGATGACCAAGCGGGTGGTCTGGAAACAAGAGCGCTCGCAGGGCGTGGTTCGCGCGGACCTCGGGCTTGGCCTCGGCGACCGCCAAATAGGGCACGACGTAGGACTGAAAGGGCTCCCAGCTCTCCGCCCGCACGCGCATGTTCAGCGCGTGTGCGGCGAGCGCTTCCAGCAGGATTCCGATATTGCCCGAGCTTCCCTCCGCCGCATAGAAGTAGCGGGTTTCGTCGGCCGCCTCGTCGAGGCGCCCGCCAAAAGGCCGGGTGGGTATCTGGACACCCGAAGGCTCGCGCAACAATTCGGCCGCCCACGCCGCCGCCGGATCGGGCGCTATGGCTCGACCTCCGGCTACCCCGAGGGAGGCGACGACGAGGGGAAGACCCGGGCGTCGAACGATGACGACGCGCAGGCCGCTCGCAAGTGTCTCGGTCAAGAACGAGCCGGCGCCCGGCGGGGGGCTTACCGCACGGAGAGCGGCAACGTCAGCCGGCAAGACCTCCAAGGGATCGTCGTCGTAAGCGAGGGTTCCCAGGGTGGATGCGTTCACCGACGCGCGCCCCGTTTCGGGAACGATGAGGACGGTGCGGGCGCGCTCGCGTTGCAAATACGTCTCCACAGACCACCCCGGCTCGGCGCCGTCCAGGCCCTGGATACGCGCGAACGTTCGGGAGTACATGCTCGCGTCCTGGACGAAGTGCGTGGAGAGGGCTCGGGCCATGCCACGCGTTTGCAGGTCTTCCGCGTCGAACAGCATCCCGAGGACCGCGGCACGACGCGTCTCGATGGAGCCGACCCCCTCCGCGCCACCCTCGATGCTCCACAACCGATAGAGGTTGTCGAGGACATGCTCCCGGCTCTCGTTCGGATGTTGACCGGAGCGCAGCCCCACGCGGCAATAAAGGACGGATGCCGCGACCCCCGGAGCCACCATGACCTGAACAAAGACAATGTCTTCGTCGCTGAAGGCGGCGCGGCGGAGGGCGCCGGCGGCGTGCTGGGCGATGTAATCAATTTTCGCGGCGTCTTTGTCGAAGCCGCGAGGTAAGGTCCAGGCGATCCAGAGCTCGGGCGTGGACACCGCCCCCTCTTTTCGCACGATGTCTGCCGAGCCCTGGGGAGCGGGGGGAACGGGGGCCACCTCGGGCAGGCGCACCACGTCGGGAGCCCGCTGGGCGGCGCCCAACACCTTCGCAGGAAGTGTCTCGGACAGGGTGCGCTCGATGGTGTCCAGGTTGACATCACCAAGCACCACCAGGGTCATGTTGGAGGGGCGATAGTGGGCGCGGATGAAGGCGCCGACGTCGTCCGGAGTAAGGGTAGCCAAGCTCGCGTGGGTGCCGAGGACAGGGCGAGCGTAGGGGTGCCCCGGGGGGAAGAGCATGGGCCGCAGGGCGCTCAACACCTCGCCGCGGTAGCCCGTTTCGTTGCGCTGCCGCAGCTCGTTTTTCACGACGTCGAGCTCGACGGCGAGGGCTTCGTCGCTGATGTTGGCGATGGGCACGCCCATGCGAGCGCCCACCAGCCGCAACATGCCCGTCAGGGAGGCGCGGGGTCCAATCTCGTAGTACACCGTGGCGTCGAAGTCGGTCTGAGCGTTCCAGCTGCGGACCCCCAGTCGCCCGAGCTCGTGGGGGTAGCTCGCCGTGCCAAAGGGCCGTGAACGAAAGGCAAGATGCTCGATGTAGTGGGCCAGTCCTTCCTTGCCCGCCGGATCCTGGGAGGAGCCCGCGCCCACCACGAGGAAAGTCCCCACGACGGGCGAGCGGGAATCTCTTTCCGCAACGACCCGCAGACCGGACGGATAGCGGAGCTCGCGAAGGGCAAACGACACGTCGTCCAACACAAAGTCTCGCGGCCCCGAGGTGGCGGCTAGGCCCGCGCCACAGCCCAGGGCGGGGAGCACCAGGGCCAAGAGCCCCAAGACCATCAAAAGCTCGACGACCGCAGAGCACGCCCTCTTGACTTGCCTCGTTGCTCGCCGCCCTGCCACACCAATGCTTGAGCCCAGTGAGTTCACGTTGTCCTCCACCCAGTGGGCCTACGGTGTCAGCGGCCCCCCAATAGGAATCCGCGCCATAGAATGTTTTTCCGCGGCGCGCAACTCCCGAAGTCGCGCTTCTGCGCGTGCTCAGGGGCTGCACGTGCCCGTGTTGCCCTGGCCAAAAAAGTACTTCGCTTGGGTCTCGCCGCAGGGACACTGCTTGCTGCCGAGCTCGGCAAGAAGACATGCCACGATGGCGTCGTTCGGCTGGTCCATGGCGATGGAAACGACGCAGCCCTCGGCGCCCATGCCGACCT
>CAYLJT010000360.1:0-8486 GCA_964383995.1 uncultured Polyangiaceae bacterium | reverse complement strand
GCGAGATCGGCATTCGTCTCGCGATCGGCGCGCGGCAGGTCGACATCCAACTGCAGTTCCTGGTCGAGGCCGTGCTCTTGAGCCTCATCGGGGGTGTGCTGGGGCTCGCGCTGGGAGCCTTGGTCATTCGCGCGCTCTCCGGGGCCCTCGAATGGGACATGTCGATGCCCTTGGAGTCCGTCGTGACCGCCTTCGGAACAAGCGCGCTCGTCGGGGTGGTCTTTGGATTTTTGCCCGCCCGTCGCGCCTCGCAGCTCGATCCGATCGACGCGCTGAGGCACGAATGATCGCGGCCGTGTTGCGCCTGCTCGCGGCGGTGAGCATCGCGGGCCGCGCCATCGTTCGCAACACGCTCCGCGCGGTGCTCACCATCGTTGGCATCATGATCGGTATCGCTGCCGTCGTGACCATGACGGCCCTCGGGCGCGGCGCACGCGAAGCGGTAGGCGGGCAGATCGCGAGCCTCGGATCGAACGCGCTGATCGTGTTCCCAGAGTCCACGCGGACCTCCGGCGCGCGATCGGGCGCGGGAGGTACGGGCTCGCGCCTCTCCGAGCTCGACTGCGAGGGCCTCGTCCAAGGCTCGACGAGCATCGCCGCCGCGTCGCCGTTCATGAACGCGATAGCGCAGGTCATTTACGAAGGCGAAAACGCCAAGCCGATGATTATCGGCACGCGCCTCGACTACTTCACGATTCGCAACTGGGGCCTCACCCGCGGGGCCCTTTGGGACACATCGCAAGAGTCGGTTGGAGCGCGCGTTGCGCTGATCGGAACGACCACTGCGCGCGATCTCTTCGGCACGGTCGATCCCCTTGGGCGCACGATTCGAATCGGCAAGTACCCCTACACCGTCATCGGTATCCTCGAAGAAAAGGGCGCCTCGCCGCTCGGCCAAAACCAAGATCAGGTGGTGGTCATGCCCATCACGACCATGCGCTCGAAGGTGCTCCCAACGCGCGCTCACGATGTGCATGGCCTCATGCTGAGCGCCACGAGCCCGGACACGACCGACCGCGCAAAGGTGCAGGCGGAAGCGATCTTGCGCCAGCGTCATCGCATCGCAGACGGTGACGAGGACGACTTCGTCGTGCGCAGCCAGGCCGAGTTCCAAGCCCTTCAGGAGAGCGTTTTTGGCGCTCTTTCCGCGCTGCTCGTGAGCATCGCCGCGATCTCGCTGGTGGTCGGCGGCATCGGCGTGATGAACATCATGCTCGTCGGCGTTACCGAGCGCACACGGGAGATCGGGATTCGCATGGCGATCGGCGCGCGCGAGCTCGACATCCTCGTGCAGTTCTTGATCGAGGCCGTGTTGCTCTCACTCCTCGGAGGCGTAGCGGGCACGTTGCTCGGCTACGCGGCGATTCGCGGCCTCGGCAGCGCGCTCGACCTGCCGCTCACGCTGGATCGCGATGCGCTCTACGCAGCGCTCGTGGTGAGCACGGCGGTTGGCGTCGTGTTCGGTTTTTTTCCGGCGCGGCGCGCGGCCCAGCTCGATCCCGTCGTCGCGTTGGGCCGCGAATAGGCTCTTTTCGGCCTGAAATCAGTGCTTTTTCATGAGGTCGGCGAAGGTGCCGAACTTTGCCTCGCGCGCGACACCGGCCCTGTACTGCTGGTACGCGTGCTTCTCGGCGTCGTCCTTGAGAGCGCGAATGGAGAGCTTGACGTCGCTCCTTCGCGCGTCCGCGTCGACGACCTTCACGTCGAGCTTCGTTCCAACCGGGAACTCTTTGCGAAGGTCGGTGCCCCGCTGCGTTCCCGTTTGGCCGGCGGGAATGAAGCCCCGGGCCGCACGACCCGTTACGCCGAGAATACGAACGATGAGCCCGCCCTCCGTGGCCTGCACGACGGCGACCTTGACGGGCTTGTAGAGCTGGACCTTCTGGCGCGGCTCGTCTTCTTCGCCCGGCGGAAGGGCGGGATGAAGGCCGATTCGATGGCCGCTCGGATCCAAGCTTGCGACCACCACGTCGATTTCGTCGCCGACGTTGACGACCTCGTTCGGATGCTCGATCGGCTTGAGGGACAAATCGGCCGTGTGGCAAAGGCCGTCGATGCCAGTTTCCAGCTCGATGAAGGCTCCGAAGGGCTGGAGCCGCGCGATCTTGCCGCGGTGTTTGGTTCCGACGGCGTACTTTTGCCGCACTTCGTCCCAAGGATCGCTTTGCGCGGCCTTGCGGCTCAGCCACAGCTTGCCCTTCTCGTCGACGCGCAGGACCTTCACGTCGATGGTTTCGCCGACCTTGAAGATGGCTTCGAGCTTCGCGCCGCGGTCGTGGCTCGCTTCGGTGGCATGCACGAGGCCTTCGATGCCGCCGAGCTCGGGGAGCGCGACGAACACTCCCCAAGGCATCACCGTGCGCACAATCCCATGCTGAATCGACCCAGGCTCAACCTTGGAGAGGGACTCGGTTCGCTCTTTGCGCGCGACCTCTTCCAGCATTTTCTTGCGGGAAACGACGACATCGCGGCCCTTCTTCGCAAACTGCGCCACGGTGAAATCGAGGCGCCTGCCGACGTGCCCCGATAGATCGGCGCCGTGGCGAAGCTCGACGTGCGACGCCGGAGCAAACGCGCGCAGGCCGCCAATGTCGACCTCGAGCCCGCCTTTCACGGCCCCCGTCACGAACCCTTCGACGAGGTCTCCCGATTGCGCCGCCGCTTCAAGCAGCGCACGCGCTTTGTCGAGATCCGCGGCGGCGCGCGACAGCACGAGCATTCCGCCGCGAAGTCCCACGCTGGCAACGGTCGCCAGAAACTGATCGTCGATTTGGGGCACGTCGTCTTCGGCGAGCTCGCGTCGATCGAAGAGCCCCTTCGCCTTGCCCGCGATGTCGATCCACACCGCGTCCTCGGTCACCCGCTCGACCTTGCCAAAGACCTCGGTTCCGATGCCAAAAGCCGGCTTTTCGCGCGCCGCCGCCGGGGGAGGGCCACGGCGCTTTTTGCGGTCCTTCGGCTTCTGTTCGCCCTCGCTATCGGTCTTTGCTTCGGTTTCTCCTTCGACGGCCTCCGCGGCATCGGTTTCGTCGCCGTGCTCGTCCGAAGCTTCGTCCTCCGAAGCAGCCTCCGCATTGGCCTCCGGGCTTGCGCCGCCAGTCGCCTCGGCGTTCGCGGGACCCTTACGACGGCGCCGACGGCGCTTTTTCTTGGCGGGGGACGCCGCGGCTCCAGCGGCCGGCGTTGCGGCAGCGGGCGCCGGTCGGCGTGGCGCCGGAGCCCCTGGCAAGCGGTTTCCAATATCGTCGCCCGGCTCTTCCTCCCACACTTCTTCGACGTCTTCTGCGGGCTTGCTGGCCGCTTCCGTCGGCGCCGTCACGGCGTTCGCTTCATCGGCGACCGCGGCAACGGGGGGCGCAGGTGTTTCGACCTGCGTGGGCTGGGGTTCGGTGGAGGTTTCTTCACCTGCGCTCGGGTTCATCTCGTCCGTGCTGCTCATGCGCATTCGTTCTGGAACGTCGTTTTTCGGCCTATTCGCGCGCGGACCCTACCTCACATGCCGCGCCGAGCGATAGTCATACCAGCGGGAAATCGCATCCATGCGAGCCGCAAGCGGGTGAATGTCTAGTGCGCGATAGGCAGGTGGCGGTTGGTGCCGCCGCTGCGATCGATCACGAGCGGGCTCTTTCGTGAACGATTTTCGACGCTCACGCGGCCAGCGAGGCGAGCGGCCATCTGCATGAGCGCCTTTGCCACGGCGCTGTCGGGCGCAGCTTGGACGACCGGCGTTCCGACGTCGCCCCAGGCACGAACCGACGGGTCAATCGGTATTTGCCCAAGCAACGGCGCGCCAGAGAACTCCGCGATGCGCGCGCCGCCCCCGGAGCCAAAGAGCTCGTGTCGCTTCGAGCAGCCGTCGCAGATGAAATAGCTCTCGTTCTCCACGACGCCCAGCAGGGGGATCCCCACCTTCTGCGCCATGGAGACGGACTTGTACACGTCCTGAAGCGCTACCTCCTGCGGCGTCGTCACCACCAACGCGCCCGTCGTTCGCAGCTTCTGAGAAAGCGTAAGAATGATGTCGCCCGTGCCTGGGGGCAGGTCGACGATCAGGTAGTCGAGCGTTCCCCACTCCACGTCCTTGAGAAACTGCATCAACGCGCCTTGAATCATCGGGCCCCGCCAAACGACCGCGCTCTTGGCGTCTTCCAGCAGGAAACCAAGGCTCATCAGCTTCACGCCGAAGCGCTCGAGGGGCAGAAATTTCTGCCCGTCCGCGGATACCGGCCGCCCCATCACGCCGAACATCGTGGGCACGCTGGGCCCGTACATATCGGCGTCCAGGAGACCGACCTTTGCCCCGCTTCGCGCTAGCGCCATCGTGAGGTTTGCGGCGATGGTGCTCTTGCCGACCCCACCCTTGCCGCTCATCACCAGCACCACGTTGGCCACGCCAGGGCAAGGATCGTCTTCCTGGATGTTGCGGTAGGTGATCTTGCTCGACCACTCGACCTCAACTTTGCTCGCCCCGGCAGCTCGAAGCGCGGTGGCGACATCCGCTTCGATGCGCGCTTTTTCGGGGCAGGCGGGGGTCGTGAGTCTCACCGTCACCTTGACGTCATCGCCGCTCACCTCGACGTCCTCGATCATTTGAGCTTCAACGAGCGATAGCATCAGCTCAGGATCTTCAACGCGGGCGAGGGCAGCGAGGGCAGCTTCAGCGGTGATCGACATGGTGGCGAGGCCTTAGAGCCGGCCGTTGGGTCCGTCAACCTGGCGCGTTTCGCAAGTTCGAAACGACAAACGCCCGACCCCTCGCGGGATCGGGCGTTCATTCGTTTAGGACCGAATCAGCCGATCAGAGGCCGACGCCGCCCTTGACCTCGATGAGGATGTTGGCCGAGTCCGTCAGCGCGGCGCGGGTCGCGTCGAGGGAGGTCGGGACGTCCGCGAGGGCCGTCAGCGCGCAGGCCGCGCCGATGGACGCCTTGAGGTCGCCGCTGGCGGCTACGTCGATGCCACCCTTGACGGCGCCGTCGGCGGCCGTGGCGAGGTTGGCGGCCGCGTCGAGGAGCAGCTCAGCCTTCGCCGCAGCGGCGAGCATGGCCGAGAACTGACCCTTGAAGTTGCCAATAAACGCGCGGAAATCAGCTTGAGCGTTGGCGTCGACGCCGGCGGCCCACTGCCAGGTAACCTCGAGCGAGGGCGGGGTGCACTCGACGCTCGCGTCGGCCTTCGCCTTCACGCTCGCTTCGCACTCAGCCTTGACCTCCGGGGGCTTCACGCTTCCTTCGCAGCCGCCCTTGCACTTCACGTCGGCGCTCGCGCTGCCCGTGCACTTCGCCTCCGCCGTCGCGTCACACGAGCCCGAGGGCGGCGTGTACTCGCAGCTGCCTTCGCACTTGCCGCTGCAGCTACCACCGGCGCTCAGCTCGCAGGTGCCTTGGCAGTTGCCTTCGCACTTGCCCTTGCAGTTGCCGTTTGCGTCGGTGACGGAGCAGTTGCCGCTGCAGGTACCGCGACACTCACCCTCGCACGTCGCCGCGACCTCGAGCGAGCATTCGCCGGTGCACGAGCCTTCGCACTGAAGGTTGGGCGCCTGACCTTTGCAGGTCAGCGTGCCGCTGGCCGAGCAGCTCGCCTGGGCCGAAGCGTCGATCGTGCAGGAGCCTTCGCACTGCACGTTGACGGAGCCCGGGTCCACGCTGGCATCGCAGGAAGCCGCCGCTTGCGCGGTAACTTCGAGCGAAGCTGAGCACTTGGGCTCCTGGAACTTCACGCTGATGCCGCCCGAGACGTTGGCGCTGATCTTGGCTTGGAGGGCGGCCTTGACATCCGCCAGAGGGGCACCAGCTTCGAGACCCAGCGACGCGGCCATGGCGTCGAGCTGGGCTTGCATGTTGGCTTGGATGCCTTTTGCGGTCCCGGAGAAGTCGACCACTGCGCTGAAGAATGCGTCGATGCTCGCGATACCCGAGATGCTTGCGTTACCTTCGAGAATGCCTTCCGTGGGGCAGGTGAGGCCACATTGCTCTGCCAAGTCGCCCAAGACGCTGTCTTCACCGCAGCCCGTGCCCGCGATGGGCGCGGCGAGAGCTGCCATGGCCAGGGGTACCAGCGCAAAACGCAGCTTCTTCGCGGTGTCGATCTTCTTTGTGTTCTTGCTCATTCCAAGCGCTCCTTGAAAAAGCGCGGGCGTTTCCCGCGCGCGTGTCTCGTAAAAAGATGGTGCCTACCCTGGTTGGTGCATTTGCACGCGCCCGAGGTCGGCGGGAGGCTCGCCCAGCATGGGGAAGTCCCCGTCCACACATTCCAATCCTTGGACCCTTCCCCGAAAGACGCCGCCTCGGAGCCGGTTATTCAGCAGAAGTGCAATCGTGCACGAATGCGGCGCCGGGGTAAAGGTTCGTTCGTCCATCCGGGGCCCACGCTCACCAACAGCCGGTCTTGTAAGTGTTGTCGTCGATCGGCACGTAGCAGTGCTGGTACACGGAGCTGCTCGGGTCCACATACGTTGAGTCCAAGCACGTGCCGTGCTTCCCGCTCGGTGACAGGGGGCAATCGGCGTCGGTGGTGCACGTATCCGGGAACGAGGCGTCGAAACAGCCCGCGCCGTTGTCGGCGGCGAAGCAGTACACCGAGCCGTCGGCCGGCCCGCAGTCGAGGTCGTTCTGACACGGCTCGCAGAACTTTCCCGTACCCGCGCACGAGCCGAACTTGTGCAAGCACGCTCCCGCCGCCGCGTCGCAGCCGTAGCCTGGGGCGCAGTCCGACTCCTTCGCGCAACGGGCGGCGCACACCTTGGTGCCCCCTTGATCGGCGCAGATTTGACCGTCGACTTGCGAGCAGTCGAGGTCGGTCTCGCAGGGGGCGCAGACCGCCCGCTTGATGCACATGTTCCGCACGCCGCCGGCCGGCCCCGGCAATGTGCCCGCGCCGTTGTCGGCGAATGCGCTCGGATCCAGGCAGGGCTCCCGCGGATCGGCAGGATCGCAGACGCGCACGAGCTCGCAGTAAAAGCCCCCCGGGCAGTCGCTGTCCGCCGTGCAATCGACGCTGGTGCAGTAGGCGTCGGCGTCGCCCTCGCCCTGCCCCGTGCAGGTTAGCGCTTGACAGGCGCCCGATGCGCAATTCGGTGCTGCGGGATCGCATTTCGTGCCGTCGGGGCATGCGTATGCGTTCCAAACTCCCGGGTCCGCGCATTCGGGGCCGAACGGGCACGCGAGCCCGACGCCCGCGCCCTTGCCGTTGAACTGGCAGGTCGTGATGGCCGCGTTGGTGTCGTCCTCGATGGCGGGCGCGCAGTCTTGTGAGCCATCTCCGAAGCAGTCGCGGTGGGAATCGCAGGTCAGCTCGCAGGTGTTTGCGACGCACGTGTTACTTTCCAGGCACTTGGCGGGGTCGCATTTTGCCGTGCAGACGCCGTCGACGAGGACGCCGCCCAAGCAGGGGTCTCCTCCGCCGGTCGTTGTCGACCCCGAGGCATCGCTTTCCTCGCCGCCGCACGCGGCCATGAGGAACGCCGGTGCCCCCACCAGCAGCCCGAAAAGGAACGCTGTTCGAGCCAAATAACTGGGAAACCTGTTAGTCATCAAAGCACCTTGGGCGTCGGCCTGGTCGAGCGCCGCGGTTGAGGTGAGATGCACCCGCGAGCGTCCTGCGCAGTGGTCGGACCATACTCCAAGATGGCGGGCGTCCAATGTCCAATCGAGCGCAAAATGGCGGTTCGGCACGAAAAGGGCGGCCGGGATCGGCCTTGACGCGGAACGGCCCCCGGACAAAGCTCGCTGAAACCTGACTCAAACGCGGTGGTGAACCAATGAAGATGCTCAAGCTCCTGTCGGTTGGCGTTCTGGCTTCTGTGGGCCTTCTTGGCTGCGGCAGCGATGACACGACGTCCGGCCCCGCCAACACGGGTGGCGACACCGTTGCGCCGGAGTTTCCCGAGGGGCAGGGCCAAGCGCCCGCGGCGAATATCGCCTACCCCGAAGGACCGTTTGGTGTCTCCAAGGGGTCGGTCATCCAGAATTATCAGTTCATCGGCTATCCGAACGCCCTCGCCGACTCGAGCACGTTGGCGTTGATTCACCTCGGCGACTTCTACAACCCCACGGGCGCGGACGTGTTCCCGGCGGGCTCGCCTTACGGCGAAGGCACACCCAAGCCGAAGGCCCTTTTGCTTCAGTTCGCAGCGAGCTGGTGCGGGCCCTGCAACGACGAAGCGGCGAACATCCTTCCGCCCAAGTTCCTCGAGTACAAGCCCCAAGGCGGCATGTTCTTCATGCAGCTTACGGACGGCAAGACGCCTGGGAAAGCGGCGACGGTCAAGGACCTCAACAGCTGGACCTCGAAGTACGACCTCGACTATCCGGCTAGCATCGACCCGAGCTACAAGATGATGCCGCTCTTCGAGGCTGCGGCGTTCCCGGCGAACTTCATCATCGACACGCGCACGATGACCATCGTCGAGGTGGTGGCTGGCAGCCCGAGCAGCTCGTTCTGGAACAAGTTCGAGATCGTGCTGAACGGCGGCTGATTCGCCTTTT
>CAYLJT010000359.1:0-8499 GCA_964383995.1 uncultured Polyangiaceae bacterium | reverse complement strand
GCACCCGAAGTCAAATGGTTGGGGATCAAGCTCTGGAGTCAGGCTTTGGGGGCCTACGATTCCCCGGGGCCCGCGATTCGATTCTTGGTGAGCCAGCGGCGCAGTTGGGTTCGATGAACGCCTAGCGCCGTGGCCGCGCGCGTGATGTTTCCGCCGCTCTCGCGCAGCGCTTGCTCGACGCTCTCCCGCTCCAGGACGGCGATCGAAACGCGCTGCTTTGGGACCGAGGTCGGCGAAGGCGTGGAAGCCGGTGGTGGGGAGGTAGCCTCCAAAGGCAGCCCGGCGCGGGGCGCGAGGTCTTGGATGCGCACGAGGTCTCGCCCTGCGGCGAGGGCGATTTGGGCCGCCAAGCGCAGCTCCGTCAGGAGCTCCCGCACATTGCCGGGCCAAGCTCGCGCGATGCAGGCTTCGATCAGTCCCACGGACGCCGACAAGCTCGGCGAGATGCGTTGCACCGCCCGCTCCGCGAGCCACGGAATTTCTTCCGGCCGCTCGGCCAAGCTCGGTAGCCGCTCTTCGGGGCGCCCGATGCGAAAATAGAGGTCCTCGCGGAAGGTGCCCTCGGACACGAGCTGCCGCAGATCGCGCAGCGTGGCCGCGCACAGGCGCACGTCCACCTTGCGCGCGCGGGCCGCGCCGAGGGCCGTCACCTCCTTCGTTTCGAGCACGCGCAGCAGCTTCGCTTGCACCAGCATGTCAAGCTCGGCGATCTCGTCGAGAAACAAGGTCCCTCCGTCGGCGGACTGCAGGTAGCCCTCGACGTCTTCGTTGGCGCCCGAGTAGGCGCCCCGGCGCGCGCCGAAGAAAAGCCGCTCCGCGAGACCAGACGGGATCGCCGCGCAGTTGACCGCCACAAAGGGCTTGCCCTCGCGCCCCGTCGCGCGATGAAAGGCCTGCGCCGCGAGCTCCTTCCCGACGCCGCTGGCTCCCGTCAGCAACACCGGCGAGCTCGCCGCGGCGGCCACCCCGAGGCGGTCGTAGAGGGCCTGGACCTGAGGCCCGAGGACGATGTCTTTGCTGACGAGCACGCCGCGCTCGTAGGGGAGCACGTTGTCGACGAGCAGCAACAGGCTCTTGCCCACGCGCACGACGCCGTGCGCTGCGCTCGACGCCGTGTCGTTGATGCGTCGGCCATCAATGAAGGTGCCGTTCCGGCTTTCCCGGTCGGTGACGCGAAAACGGCTGCCGTCGTGGAAGATGTGCACGTGCTCGCGCGAGACGCGCTCGTCTTCCAGGGCCACCACACCGGGCTGTGGCAGCCGGCCGAAGGTGGCGCCCGGACCATCTACGGGCACGGCGATGCAGCTCGGCGCTCCCGCGCGGCAAATGACCACGGCTCCGGGGCGCGCCCGGGAAGGTGGCTCGTTCAGCAGGGAGCCCGAGTCCGTCAGGGTGCTGTGCTGGCTCTTCACCTCGGTTCTTGAGCTCCTCCGACTCCTCCGACGGCCGTTTGCGGCAGCGTCTCCTCCAGGCGTTCTCCGCGCAACATGGTCACCATACCAAGGACCAACGCCGTTGCGGAGGCCGCGAGAAGCAGCGGACCGGCGTAGAATACGGCGACCCCTTCGAGGGGCGGCGCGATCTCGCTGGTCGAGGTTCCGACCCACGCCGCGAGCAGCAGAAAGGGCGCATAAGCAGCTCCCAAAAGGCCCCATGCACCGCGCTCTCCGGAGCGGCGAAGGTAGGCCAGCAGCAACGTCACGAGCACCGCGACCGCTCCGGCCTTGGTGGCCGCCGGAAAGAACAGATCGCCCGGTGCCATGCGGCTGAAGCTCAGCCCGTAGCCTTGCAAGCGGAAAGCGACCGCGTAAACCGCGAGCAAGAGCGCCAAGAGGATGAAGCCCTCCCGCGTGCCCCGCACAGCGGCGGTTTTTGTGCGATAACGAACAACGTTGAAGCCCCAAGCCAGCAGTGCCCCCACCAACCCCAAGCGAATGATGCGGCCTCGCAGATCGAGCGAGGCGAGGGCGGCGTCTCGGCCCTGGACCCAGAACTGAAGGCTGTCGCGTGCCGTTCCGAGGGTGCCCGGATCGCCCTGCTGCAGCCGCGAGGTGATGCTCTCCCGATCTTTGCAGCCCGCGGCGGGTCGTAGGTCGCAGAGCCGCTCGGCGGCTTGCGCATAGGGCGAGGCGAGGAGGGTGGCGCGACGCTCGTTGGGCACGTCCAACATGTCGAGCATCGGCCGCCCTTCGTTGCTCGACGGCGTGGGCAAGCCGAGCAGCACCGCGAGGGTGGATGCGACGTCGCGCATGGGGCGCCCGCCCAGCGTTTTTCCCGGCGCGATGCTGCCGCCAAGGGCAAGGAAGAAAGCGTCCTGCGCAGCGGGCTCGTCGCCCCCGTGCCCCCCCGCGTCCACATGGCCGTGATCGGACAAAACGACGAGGCCATCGCGCTCGAAATTCATGCGCGCGGCCATGGAAACGACGAGCGCGCCCGCGTGTTTCAGCGCATTGCGGTAGGCCTCGGACGCCAAGCCCGACTCGTGGGCCGCGTGATCGACCTCGTCGACATGAACCCAGCGCAGGCCGCGCTCGGGAGGCCTACGATCTTGGAGAATTTCGGCGACCTCGGCGCCCAAGCGGCCCAAGACGACCTGGCCGCGGCCGTCGTGCCGAGTAAGGCCGCCGAACGGCGCGAACTCGCGCGGCCACACCTCCACCCGCAGCCCGTGATCGGCGGCGACCTTCGACACCGAGTCGAGACCGGGCGTCCCGCGATCGTCGCCGTTCAGACGAACGCCGCTGTCGCGGGGGGGAACGCCCGTTACCATCGTGGTGATGTTGGGGAACGTGTAGGTCGGGTAGTCCGCGAGCAGCGGCCGAAACGCGCCTTTTTCGCGCAGCGGGGCCAGCTCTTCGAGGGTGAGCGCGTCTTCTCGGCGAACACCGTCGAGCACAATGACGACCAGGCGCTCGACGACGGGGGGGCCCGGAGGCACCTTCGAGCGCTCGTGAGGGGCATGTTGGATCGCCGTCTCTGGGCCGTTGAACGAGGTCAGGTAGACGAACAGGATGTAGAGGGCCGACGTCGCCGCCAGGGTCAAGGACACCACCAGCAGCACCTTGAGCCGGCGAGGCATGGGTCGCTGGGGAGGAGATTCGTTTGCGCTCAAACTTCTTGCGGGCCGGCGGACAGGGCGGCCTCGATGGCGGCCGCGGGTTGAATCACGCCCCAGCCCTGTCGATCCGATGGGATGTCGTTCAGCCTGCGCGCCGTGCGTATCAGGATACGCTTCACGCGCTGCGGGCTAAGCTCCGGGTTCGCTTCCAACATTTGAGCGACGACGGACGAGACGATGGGTGCGGAGAACGAAGTGCCGTCCACGTGTTTGTAGTGGCGCGAAACGACCTTTTCGTCTCGCCTTCGTATCGCGATGAGCTCGCGAATGATGTAGGGCTCGCGTTCCGCGATGGCGTCGAGCTCGGGCATCACGCCGACGTTCTCGGCGAGCACGGCCCGCAGGTGGGCGTCGTCGGTCTCGGCGAGCTGGGCGAGGAGCTTCACCTGCGCCGCGGTCGGCGTGCCTGGCAACACGGGCGCCGCCAGCCAAATGGCGGGCGCGATCACCTCGGGTTTCTGCAATCCGTCTACCGTAGGACCGTAGGTCGAGTGGTATCCGCCTGAGGTCAGGCCTTCGCCGCCGTCGTCGAAGCCGCCGACGGTGATGACGCTCGGCGCGCTGGCCGGAGGAAGCACCTTGGGGTTCTGCTGATGTCCGGCGTTGCCAACGGCCGCCACGACCACGATGCCCTCCCGGGTGGCCATGTCCGCCGCGCGCGACAGGCCGTCGTGCAGGTAAGATTTCTCGTAGTCCCCGCCGCAGGAGATGTTGAGCACGCGAATGCCGTATTTTTCGCGATTTTGAATGACCCACTGCAGCCCGCGGCGGATGTCGTCGTGGGGAATCCGGTTGGCCGATCCGACCTTGACGAGCACGACGTTCGCTTCATGGGCCAGGCCCCGAAAGCGCCCTTCGGACAGGGCGCCATTTCCAGCGGCGGTGACCGAAGTCATCATGCCGTGCCACGACGAGACGTCCGGCTCCAGGAGGTCTTTGCGCGACGAGCTGCGCCGCACGATGTCGTGGTAGGCGAGGATCCTGTCAATAGGCGTCGTGAGGTCCGGGTGCGCGTAAAAGCCCGAGTCGAGGACCGCGATCGTGACGCCGCGGCCGGAAAAGCGCTCGTCCGCCTGCAGGCGCTGAGCGATGGGGAGAATCTTGCGCATGGGCCGATCCAGCCTACCTTCCTACGCCGCCTCGCTTTCGGAAGGAAGCACCATCCGCGGGGGCGTGAAGCGCGTTATTCGCTGAGCGTGATGGGGATGTAGAACGTACGCATCGTCGACTTGGTGCCGTCGCGCGTGTAGCCCGCGAGGCCGTAGAGCACGTTCCACCAGTGTCCGGTCGGCGATTCGCCGTAGGAGAAGGCCGGGAAGAAGTGAAACTCCCACTCCGATCCACCCTTGACCTTGTGCTCGCTGTAATAGGTGTTGAGCACCAATTGGGACACCGATGTCTCGTCGGCGAAGCGGTAATAGGCGGGCAAAATGATCGTCGCGCGGGATTTGGGAGAGGCGAAGTCCCAGAGCAAGGGGGCCGCGACCAAGTGGGTAGAGTGGTTCTCTCGACCGAAATAGAAGAACGGTAAGATGTCGGTCTCCCACCCTGTCAGATCGCGGCTGTGCCGGAAGAAGGGTGTGATCCACCAGCTCTCGCGGATGTCCGGGCGCTCCGAGTGGGCATAGAACGGGAAGACCACGAGATCGTTCGTGCGCGGCGACGTCTCCCTGTAAACGAAGGGAAAGAGCAGCTTGCGATCGAGGCCGATGTCCGGGTCGCGGTACCACCAGAACAGCGGCGACCACATGTCGAGCTCGGTGCGGCCGCGGTATTTGGCGTACAGCCAGGTGGCGAAGGTGTCGTCGCCCTTCTCGCCGTGGGCCGTAGCGAAGAGCGGAGTCACGAGCAGATTGCTGTTGCCCTCGTAGCCATAGTGGAAGAACGGAAAGACCGTCGTGTGGTCTTCGTTCTTGCCCCAGGTGTGCCAATAAAAGGGCATCACGTGGAACGACTCGCTCTCACGCGACTGTTTCCAGAGCAGTGGGCCCCAGAGGTTGAAGGACTCTTCGCCTTTTTCCTCGTAAGAATAGTAGTGCAAAAGGGGCGGGACGAGCTCGTACTCGCTCGTTTTGTCGCGCCCGTAGAAATACAAGGGGGCGAGGCCCATATCGATCGACTCGGCGGTTCGCGCGTCGCAGCTCGGCCCACCACGCCAGTTGCAGTAGGCCGGGCCGGCCATTTCGAAGCCGCTTCGGGCCGTGTGCTGCGAAAAGAGCAGGAGCGGTGGCAGGTGGAAGTAGCCCCCACCGTTGTCGTCGGCGCCCTCGAAGAACAGGGGTGCTAGCCAGTTGTCGTGGCGGCCGGGGCGGGGCTCCGTCTCGCCGGGACCGAGGGGCTCGTTCGGGGCGGGCGCCTCGCGCTCGCTGTGCACGAACGGTCCGACGATGGTCGTGTGCGTGCGGTCGTCGCGGAGGTTCCAGAAGAAGGGAAACAGGACGTCTGCATCGACCTTGGGCCCCCGCTTCTTGAAGTAAAACGGCCCAAAAATGCTGGTCTCGTCTTGCCCTTGCTTCCAGTTGGCCCATAGCGGGATGGCCGTCTGAAACTCGTAGTTGGGGCGTTTCTCGCGGTAATAGAGGCCGTAGAAGTCGCGCTCGACCACGTCGGGGAGGCCCACCGCGTCGGGGTCTGCGTCCGTACCGATGCGCCGACGGAGCTGCGGCGGCATTTCGAGGGGCTCGGCCGGGAGCGCGGGCTCCTGCGTCTCGATGGCGCCCGTGCCTTCGGCGCCCGAAGCCGCGTGCGTTTCGGGAGGGGGGCCCTGGGGCGAAGGCTCGCCCTGCGCCAGAGCGAGGGTGGGCAAAAGCAGGCCCAGGCCGAGGAGGGCCGCGCGGAGGGCCCGGTGGGCGGGGAGAGAATTCAACGGGCGACCGCCTCGCTGGTTGCGAAAACCATGTCGGCGATGCGCGCCGGCGCCTCCGCCAGAGAAACCTCGCTCTGCGTGCGGTGGGGCAGGTCTTTGACGCCCAAAACCCCACGTTCGAGCTCGCTCTCGCCGATCAGGACGAAGTAGCGAGCCTTCACCGCGTCGGCTCGGCGCAGCATGTTCTTGAGCTTGCCACCGCGGCCGTCGACCTCGGTGATCACGCCGCGCGCGCGCAAATCGCGGCCGAGCCGCAGGGCGGTCTCCATCGCTTCGTTCGACAACGGCGCAACGTAGACGCGGGCAGGGCCTTCCACGGGCACGTCGGGCAGGGTCACGAGCAAGCGTTCCAGGCCCATCGCGAAGCCGATCGCGGGCACCTTCGGGCCCCCGAGGCTCTCGACCATGTTGTCGTAGCGACCGCCGCCGGCGAGCGTGTTTTGAGCGCCCAAATCGCCGGCCGTCGTGCGGATTTCGAAGAGCGTGCGGGTGTAGTAGTCGAGGCCGCGCACCAAGCGCGGATCGACCACGGGCTCCACGCCGAGCGCGCGCAAGTAGCGCAAAACGCCCTCGAAATGCGCGCGATCTTCCTCGCTGAGCAGGTCGATGATGGAGGGCGCGCCCTCGGATGCTTCGCGATCCTTGGCGTCCTTCGAGTCGAGGATGCGCAGCGGGTTTTTGTCGAGGCGGCGTTGGGAGTCTTCGCTGAGCGATGCGCGCATGGGCTCGAAATAGGCGCGCAGGGCCTCGCGGTAGCGGACGCGCGTGTCGCCGGAGCCGAGGGAGCTTAGGTGCACGCTGAGCCCCGTGATGCCGATGCTCTCGAAGAAGCCCATCAAAAACGCCACCATTTCGGCGTCGCACAGGGGGCCCGCATCGCCGAAGTGCTCACCGCCGGCCTGGTGAAACTGGCGATAACGGCCCTTCGCAGGGCGTTCGCCGCGGAACATGGGCCCGATGTAATACCAACGAGAGACGGGCTCTTTCGCGTGTACGCCGTGCTCGACGTAGGCGCGGGCGGCGCCGGCGGTGCCCTCCGGGCGGACCGTGAGCGCATCGCCGTGGCGCTCGAACGAGTACATCTCTTTTTCGACGACGTCGGTGCTTTCGCCGATTTCTCGGGCAAAAAGCGCGGTCTGTTCGATGAGAGGGGTGCGAACCTCGGCGAAACCCGACAGCTCGGCGGCGCGACGAAAGGCCGTCTCAAGGCGCTGCCACCGCGCGGACTCCGCGGGGAGGATGTCGTTCATTCCCCTGACGGCCGTTAAAACCATGGGTGCGCGCGGCTTATGGTCGGTCAGGGGGAGGGGGTCAAGCATTGCGGAAGTAGAGATCGAGCTGCTCCTCGGCGCGCTCCCCGAAGAGGATGCGCGCGGCGCGTTTCAGGCCCTCGGAGCGGCGGAGCTCCTCCCTCGGGACCACGAGGGCGATCTTGGAGCGGCGCCGCAAGAAGTCCTCCAAGCGCACGATCATCTCCCGATCGCGGATCGCCTCGAGCTCCCCGAGGGTGTGATCGGTGCCCTCGATCAGCACCTCCGCGCGTGTGGGGTCTTCGCCCATGGCCGCGATGATCGGCCCCGCGTCCGAGCCGTAACGGCGAAAGAGCCGCGCTGGGAGCGTCTCCCCGGTGACCGGCATCACGCGCTCGGCGAGCCCAGCCGCGGCCGCGCGGCGCTCGAGCTCCGCGCGCGCCGCCGCGCTGGGCTCGCCGTACCACGGTGTGAAGGGCCTCGGCAGCACCACGCCGAGGCTCGACACGGCCTCGGCGACCTCCTCGCCGACGTTCAAACAATCCGTCAATTTCCCGCCGTAAATCGTGATGTGCGAGGCCGTGTGGGACACCTCCACCACGTGTTTGCGAGAGAGCTCCATCCAGTCCCGGTCGCCGCCCGAGGCCCCGCTCACCGCGAGCGGCCGCACCCCGCAGCGCTCGGCGATGACGTCGTCTTTCGTGAGCGGCGAAGACAGCGCCAAGCGCTTGTTGATGTTGTCGAGGACGAACGCGCGATCTTCATCGCTGACCGTGGTGGTCGGCTCGTCCACGGGCGTGTCCGTGGTGCCGATGCACGTGCAAGGCCCCATCGGAATGACGAAGAAGGGCCGGCCGTCGTCCGCGAAAAACGCCAGCACACGGCCGCTCTTCGTGATGCGCGGTACCACCAAGTGGATGCCCTTCGAAAACACGTGGCGGTGTCGCGTCTCGACGCCGGACAGGCCGTTGTGCATGTCGGCGTAGGGCCCACCGGCGTTGAGCAACACCCGCGCGCGAGCCTGGAAAACGCGGTTCGTTTCGCGATCCACGAGGTCGACGTGCCACACCCCGCGCTCGTCTTGGCGCGCGCCCTTCGACGCGACGTAGTTGGCCGCCAAGGCCCCGTGGTCCATGGCGGAGCGCACGAAGCCAAACACGAAGCGCGCGTCGTTGTCCGGCAAAAACGCGTCCGAGTACTCGATGCCGCCGTCCGTCCCCGAGCGCTCGACGGCGGGCTCGTCGGCGGCCAAATCGTCCGTCGAG
>CAYLJT010000358.1:0-8557 GCA_964383995.1 uncultured Polyangiaceae bacterium | reverse complement strand
CCAACCACTGCATTACAGGCTCCGTACAGGGATCGAGCTGCGGCTTCGCCGAGGGCTCGCAGATCGTCGCCTTGGACAGCACCGTCAAGGCGCGCTTCTCCTACCAACTACCCACGCCGTTTGGCAGCTCCTGCGATGGTGAGTGGTGTGTCAAGCACACGAACGCGCGGAGCGGCCCCTTGCTCGTCCGCACCACGGCGCCCCTCGACTCGTGCGACAGCAACGACACGGCGCGGGATCTCGCCCTCGTCAAGCTCGACCGCCGCGTGCCGATCTCCTTCACCGCGCCCATCCACCCCGCCAACTCCGCGAACGACTGCGCGAGCTCGGGCTTCGACGGCACCATCGTCGGCTATGGCCACTGGAACCTGTGGGAGTCGCTCATCGGTTGCGACGAGAACCCCATCACCCGGCGTTATGCCACGCACAACAACTGGAATCTCCAACAGGTAGACGACGACGTCTCGTTCTTCGCGGCGAGCTGGACCCAATGGTCGCCCTTCGGGGGTGTTTGCGGCGCCGCGTCACCTACCCCCTGGTACGGTGGGGCCCTCTTCGGCGACTCGGGCGGCCCGCTGATCGCTGGAAACCGTGTCTGCGGCGTGGCTTCGCGCTTCATTCCGACCCCGATCGCCGACTGGCGCAGCGACTACGCGTCGACCCACTCGACCGAGAGCTTGGCCTTCATCCTTGGCAACATCCTGGACGCACAGGGGAGGTTCATGGGTGAGTGCGACGAAGGCCCCGAGTCGCTGCGCGACATCGACACCGACGACGACCTGATCCCGGACGCCTGCGACGTCTGCCCGATCGTACCTGCCCTCGACGCCAACGGCGTCACCAACTACGACCTGACCGGCGGCCCCGACCCCCTCGACAACGACGGAATTCCGGAGGCGTGCGACGCCTGCCCCCTGGATCCCAACTCGGCGAACGACACCTGGTTCAACGCCGACTACGACAACGACGGCATGCCCAACGGCTGCGATACTTGCGCCAACTCGCCGCAGTTCAACCCCAGCGTCGCCTGCTGCATGACGGACAGCGAGTGCGGACCCAACAACAAATGCATCCTGAACGTCGCGCTCCAGCCGTCGTATTACCTCGGTTGCGGCTACGGCCATTGCGCGCGACCTTTGGACTTTGACTCGGACAACATCGGCGACGACTGCGACAACTGTCCAGGCACCTTCAACCCGCAGCAATACGACACCGACGGCGACGGCGTGGGCGATGCCTGCGACAACTGCCCCGGTGGCCCCGAAGGGCCCCACGTGGAGGACATGAACCCGACCTGCAGCGATGATACTTACTGCCAAAACCTCCATCCGGGAGGGCGCTGCGTGCCGGACCACCACCTCGGTTCCGGCGGCTACTCCGTCAAGCGCTGTACGTTCTTCCCTGACGCCGACGGCGACGGTGTCGGCGACGCGTGTGACAACTGCCCGTCGGTGCCGAACCCCAAGGCGGGCGAGCCGCAGCAGCTCAACTGCAACCTGGACGCGGAGATCGCCTCCAACATCCCCTACCCCTACGTCGGCGACGCTTGCGACTCCGTACCCTGCGCCAACATGGACTTCTGGATCTCCCCGGACGCCTACGAGTGCGCCTTGCCTCCAGGCCAGTGTCCGAGCCAACCTCCGGCGCCGAGCGCCGATCAATGGGTGCGCGTGAGCTATTCTCCGCAGCTCTTGCCGGCGAACAGCGGCGGTCTCCCGGTGCCCGCCGGCTCCGTGCCGACCGCCACCGTGGGCCTCAGGACCTGCGACTGTTCGATCTGGGGGTTCATGATCGGCGGCTACGACACACCTCAGGACTGCAACGAGACGTACATGTGCCCGATCCTTGCGCAAGAGTACGACGCGCCGGGCAGCCACTGGTACGCACCTGATCTGGTCGGTCCGACAAGCTCAGCGGCCCCCCACCCCGAGCCTCCCGTCGCCTACCTACCAGGCGCCGAGCTGTCTGGAATCGGTGTCAACGATCCCAACCCCACCGGCACACCCGCGCCCGGATACAACGACAAGGACGCGGTCACCGCTTGGGCCGACTGGAATGTCGGACAGCCGCTCTCCGCGGTCACGCGCGTCATCTGGTCGCACGTGCTCTCCGTGCCCGAGGTCGGCCCAACCCCCAACGCGGCCGACGCAGCCAACCAATTCTTACCCTTGTCCAGCCACTACGAAGTCAACAGCTTCGACTGGTTGGACTACGCGTTGGGCGATGGAGTGGTCATCGATCCGGTCGAGATCCCCGAGCTCATCTGCCTGAGCTGCCCAGAGATTTTCGATTTCCCCAACCTGGTGTTCGACCCGGCCCGCTGGACGGTTACCATCCGTGGTGCGACACGCCAGGTCGACGTCACCGAGCTTGTCCGACCCGGTGCCATCGGCGGCCTGGCGATGAGCGGTGGTGTCGCGGTGACGGCATCGGAGCGTGGCAAGGATCTGGCCGGGGTGGGCGCCGTCTACGCGTCCATCGGTGTCGACGGCAGCTACGTTCAGCATACGATGAGCTACCGCAACGGTGTCATCGACGTCGGCGGTCCGCAAGATCGAGGTCAGCTACGGCCGTCACCCAGGCAAGGTTTTGGCGTGGCGCTCAGCGGCCGTGACGAGACCCTGTTCGTGACGGGCGGTATTCTAACCACCGGCGCGTCGGCGGGCGATCTCTGGGCGTTCGACATCCCGATGGGCACGTGGCGCAAGCTCCCGCTCTCCGGCGCAGCTCCCGCGCGCGCCCTGGCCACGCTCTTCCATGCCGAAGATCACAGCCTGTACGTCGTCGACGAGATCGATGTCCGGGGTGAGCTCCACGCCCGTCTCCTGCGCGTCGACGTCAGCACCGGTGTCTCGGACATTTTGCTCGAACAGCTCCGTAACCCGAGCAACGTCGGCGTCTTGCTGGGCAATGGGGAGAACGGTCAGCTCCTGGTCGGCTCCTCGTCGTTGACCGGCGGTACACACCGGGTGGTCGAGGTGAGCGTCGAAGGTGGGGTGTTGCGGGAGCAAATGCGCTACGACGGTCAGGGCACGCTGGGTCGACGGCCTACCCACAGCAACCGCGGCTTGACCCTGCCCCTCGACGTCAACGGCACGATCAAGAACGCCTTGATTGGCCCCGAGAGCCTGCGCGCCGCGAGCCCCGGAGACCTGAGCGGCTGTCTGTAAGAAGGAGCGCAACCGCGACCGTCCGTCGAGGAGGAGAGCTGTCATGAGAGAGGTAGGAGGTACGGTTCGTCATTCCACGAGGCTCGCGCTGCTGGCCGCCATGCTAGGGGTCAGCGCATGCGCGGCGCAAGACGGGACGCCGCCCGCGCCTCCTCCCTCCCAGCTTTGGAAGTCCATGTCGACCTCCGTCGCGGGCTGCGCGATCGAGCGTCTGAACGTGGAAGACCGGCCGCGCCTCTTCACCTGGCAAGACTGTCCGGAAGGGCAAGCTTGCCAGGTGGCTCGCCTGGAAGAGCCGTTTGTCTCGGTCACCGCGTTCCTCGGCTCGACCACCTTGGTCAGCGCCGGACCCAACGAACGCGCGCTGATCGCGATGGTCGATCCCTCGTCCTTCCTGGTCGTCGTCACCGACCACGACGGGCGGGCCCTCGACGGTTACCGAGCGCCCTACGATCCGGAGCACCGTTGTCTGATGGCCACGGCATCCATCTTCGGTGATCGCTGGGGCGCCCTGGTCTCCCATCAGGAGGCAGGACAACGGCGCCTCGGTGGCCTGCTCGGCACGCTGGGCGGGGAGACTCTGACCTTCACGGTGGATCCGCTGCCCACCGGGATGGGGCCCGCCCCCGCGATCCTCGGGGAACAGCGCTGGATGATGCGCTGGTGGTCGCCGCGCCTGTACAGCGTAGACGCCCAACGCGGAGACGACCTCGTGGAGGTGTCCCCCTTCGACGCCACGTCGACCATCGAGCAGGGTCCCCTGGCGACCGATGGCAAGACCTTCTTCGTACAGCGAATCTCGGCAGGAGCACCCATGGTGAGCCGCATCGACGTCAGCGATGGACGCAGTCCACCGACCCCTTTCGTCGAGCCCGGTCCCGGTGCGTTCGACGGCGTACCGGCCTTCACCGGCAGCCATGTCACCTGGTTTCGCGGCCGCGATGCCGCCAGCGTCAACCGTTTCGCGAGCGTGGAGGTGTGGGCCACACCCTGGATACCTGGACAGAAGGCTCCGCCCGAGCCTTTCCAGCTAGCGGTCTTTCCAGGGCAGCACATGCCAACGGACGTCGCCGCCGGGCACGGCTACCTCGCCGCGCCGATCGATACGCAAGCTCGGCAAGTGGTTGTGTACGACGTTGGAAAGATGTCGGAGCGCGTGCTGACGCTGCCCGGCAAGCTCCGCGCGTGGCACCATGTCGGGCTCACTCAAGACGCGCTGTGGACGGTCGCCGCATCGGGGCCGGAGAACCGCGGCGACCTTTTGGTCCGGTTGCCGCTCTAGCGGGCTGGAAAAAGAACGGCCCTCTCACGATCACCAGCCGCCGTCATGTCAGGCTGCCGAGGGCGCCGCCTCTTCTACCCATTTCGCCTGGAACGTGCGCCACAAGGGCTTCGATCACCGCGCGAACGGCGCGGGACAGCAGGCGGTCCGCCGGAAAGAGCACGTGCAGCGGGACCTCGCCCAGGGTCCAGTCGGGGAGGATGCGAACCAGCGGCGCGAGCCCACCCGCCACGATCGCCGGCAGCTCGCCTATCCCCATGCCCGCGCGCACCGCGTGCGTGAGCGTGGTGTAGTCGTTGGTGGATAGCCCGGGTCGAACATGGACACGCACCGCCTCTCCGCCACGCACGGGGACGAGGTCCCAACCTGTGATCCGGCGGCGACCTCCGAACGCCACAATCGCGTGCGCTTCCAGATCTTCGGGCGCCGTGGGCGCCCCGGCGCGGGCGACATACTCCTTCGAAGCTACCATCACGTGTGGGTAGACGCCGAGCCGCCTTGCCACCAACCGCTCGTCCGAGACGGCGCCGACCCGCACCAGGATATCGACGTCGTCCCGGTGTGGATCGAGGCGCCGCTCGGTCTCGACGAGCAACACCTGAACTTCCGGATGCGCGAGCCGCGCCGCGTTGATCGCACCGAGAAGGAGCGGTCCCAGGGTTGGCGCCGTGCTGAGTCGGACCGTACCTGCGACGCGCTCCTGACGGGCAGCCACCAGATCGTGCGCATCTTCGATGGTCTCGAAGCCGCTCGCACAGCGCTCGTAAAACGCACGCCCGAGGTCGGTGACCCGGACCGAACGCGTGGTGCGCTCGATCAGCCGAACCCCCATCTCCGCTTCGAGCTCCGAAAGCCGGCGACTGATGGTCGCCGACGAGGTCTCCAGGCGTTCCGCAGCTTTCCGCAAGCTCCCGAGATCGACCACGGCGACGAAGGCCTCGGCGGCCAGCAAGTTCATCCCCGCGATTGTTACACCTGTGTAACACTGATGTCCAGATCAAGCGGTTGTGCTGCAAGGTTGCGCGACTACCATGGCCCCCATGGGTCACCAAAACCACTTCATTCGCCTGAGCTTTCTACCGTTGTTCGCCGCGATGCTCGCGGCTTGCGGAGGTCCGATCGCCGGCGGTGCAGGCGCGACCCCGAGAGCAGGAGATGCCATGGTCCAGCAAAGTGAGCCTCAAGCCGACCGCGCCCGCATCGAGGCGCTGCTGCGCCGTTACGAGGGCGCGCTAAACACGTCCGACGCTGCGGCGGCGCTCGCCGTCTATGCCGACGACGGGGTGTTCATGGCGCAGCACCGCGCGCCAGCGGAAGGCCGCGCCGCGATCCGGCAGGCGTACGATGAGATCTTCACGGCCATCCAACTGCATGTCACGTTTGGCATCGACGAAATCGAGGTGGTCGGCAACACGGCATGGGCGCGCACGCACTCGAGCGGTGAGACCGACATCCGCGCCACGGGTGGCAAGGTGCCTGAGAAGAACTCCGAGCTGTTCATCCTCCGGAAGCAGCCCGACGGCGAATGGCGCGTAGCGCGCTATCTCTTCGCCACCCAAAACCCGCCCCCGCGCTGACAGGACAAACGGGCGCCCCACCTGGAATACGTCCGGGCGGGGCGCCTTGACGAGCTTCACCGGCTTCGAAATTCACCATGCCCTGACCAAAGTCCACGGGCACGCAGCAATCCGGTGGCGATGATTCTTCAGGAAGGCTTGTCCATGTGGACACGCACCTGGGGGAACGGAATGGGGATGCCGGCCGCATCGAGGGCCTTCTTGGTCTCTTCGATGGTGCTCTGGTAGGCCGTCCAATAGTCTTCGGGCTTGACCCACACGCGCACTTCCCATTCGACGGCGTGGGCGCCCAGGCTGGCCAAAAACACATGCGTATTGGGGTCCTCGATGGCGGCCTTGACCTTCGCTGGGACGGTCTCCAGGACGGCGCGGACCTTGTCCAGATCGGCCGCGTAGGCGGTGCCTACCTTGATGTCGATGCGGCGCTTGCCGAGGCCCGAAAAGTTCGTGATGTTGGCGCCGGTCACGCCGCTGTTCGGCACGACGATCTTGCGGTTGTCGGGCGTGATGAGCGTCGTCGTAAATAGCCCTATTTCGTCCACACCGCCCGTCTCCCCGGCGGTCGTCACCAGGTCGCCCACCTTGAAGGGACGGAAGGTCAACAACAGGACGCCAGCGGCGAAGTTGCTCAAGGTGCCTTGGAAGGCGAGGCCGACGGCCAGGCCCGCCGCGCCGATCACCGCGGCGAAGCTGGTTGTCTCGACACCAAACATGCCGAGGATGCCGAGCACCGCCGCGAGCAGCACGAGCGTGCGCGCCAGGGCGGAGAAGAAGCGCGTCATCGTGACGTCGAACTTGCGCTTTTCGAGGCCTTTCGTGATGATTCGACCGGTCCACCCGGCGACCATCCGGGCGACGATCAAAAATACGATGGCGCCGACGCCCTTCAAGGCGTAAGGCGTGACGAGCTCGATCCAGCGTTGAGCCGACTCTTGCGCAGCGTCCACCGTCGGCGCGGCGAAGGCAGCGAGGGGGGTGGCCATGCCCAGCGCGAGGAAGGCGGCGCCGACCGCCCTCGCACGGGAAGACTTCTTGAGGTTTCGTTGGTCTTTCATGGCAGGGGACCCTAGCCCAAGTAGGCCGTCGTACGAACCAAATTTCGTGACCCGGCGCCGAGAGCCTCCCGTTGAAGCTCCGAACAGGCCTGACAGGCAGCGCGACTTGGTGCATACTGCCACCATGCGGTTCGATCTGGAGCTTGCCATCGGCGTGCTCAACGGCACCATCGGCGATTACCTGGAACGCCGAGGAAACGGCCTCGCGACGCCGATGCAGATCCTGTCGGACGGCCGCCCGCTCGACCTGACCGGCGAAGCGGCGGTGCCCCTGTCCGGGACGAAAATTGCGTTGTTCGTCCATGGGCTGATGAGCACCGAAGGGGTGTGGGAGATCGAAGGTGGGGACAGCTATGGCGCGCGCCTAGCGCGCGATCACGGCTATCTGCCGCTGTTTTTGCGCTACAACAGCGGGCGACACATCTCCGACAACGGCGAGTCCCTCGACCTGCTGCTGGAGAAGCTGGTCGCCGGCTGGCCGGTGCCCATCGACGAGCTTACCTTGGTCGGACACAGCATGGGAGGCCTCGTCATCCGCAGCGCCACCCACGTCGCAAGCAACCGCGACGCCGCCTGGCTCGGCCTCGTCCGCAAGGCCTACTACGTCGGGACGCCGCACCTCGGCGCGCCGCTCGAAAAGTTTGGCAACGTCCTGACCTACGCGCTCAAGAAAATCGGCGATCCGTACACCAAGTTGATCGGAGACATCATCGCCCTGCGCAGCAGCGGCGTAAAAGACCTGCGCTACGCCAACCTGCGCAGGGAAGATTGGGAAGGTGCCGACGCCGACGCGCTGCTCGAAAACCGTCGGCATCCCGTGCCCTTGCTCCCGCAAATTCGGCATCACCTGGTGGCCGGTACGTTGAGCGCCGATCCGCGCCTCGCCATGCTGTTCGGCGACGCCATGGTGCCCGTGCGCAGCGCCACCGGCAGGGCCGAGCCGAAGGACAAAAGCCCCGCCTTTCCCGAGACCCACGTTCGCATTTTACCCTCGCTCGATCATGTGAGCCTGGCCCACGATGATCGGGTGTACGAAGTTCTGAAAGCTTGGTTCGAGGAGACAGCATGAGCACACGCATCCGCGGCCTGAAAGACCTGGTGATCGACGCCGTCGACAACGGCTCGACGGCCATCGAGAAGCTACAAAAAGAGACGGTCCAAGTGCCCTTCAACGTACTGGCCGAGGTGGCCCCGAAGGGGGTCCCGGTGCGGGGCATCCAGGAGATCTACGAGGCCAGCGTGTCCGGGACACACGCCGTCATCCGCATGGTCAACCGCGTGGTGGGGCAGACGCTCGACGTGGTGATCGACGCCGTGGAGGCGAAAGAAGGCAAGAAAGAAGACGAGAAGGAAGACAAGAAGGAGCCCTGACGTCTGGAGGGCGCGGGGCGAACGCGTCTTCACCCCGCGCCTGGCGACGCCTCACGAACCTTGGTGGGGATGGGAAGGTGCGGTGGGGGAGCCGGCCGACCC
>CAYLJT010000357.1:0-8569 GCA_964383995.1 uncultured Polyangiaceae bacterium | reverse complement strand
CTCTATCACGATCTGAAGGGTCGCTTTTCGGCCCTGAGCGCGTGGGAATAGGCCTCGATGGTCACGAGCGCTCACGACAGCGAGACCCCCGCGCGTGCCGTGGTGGAGCACGCCTTTCGCTTGCCCTTGCCGGGCTATCCCCGCGCGGTGCTCACGACAGACCTGCAGTTTCGCGGCGGCAAGCTGACGATCGATGGTGAGCGCGTGCTGTCGGCCGAAACGCGCGATGAGCTGGAAGAGGGCCTTCAGGCCACCTGGGGACAGGAGCTCTTGCCCGTGCGCTTGGTCGTCTCGAAGGACGACAAAGTGACAGTTACCGTGGGCGACGAGCCCGCCCTGCGGGAAGAGAAGATTTGGGCCAAGCCCTCGAAGAGCGCCTGGATCCACGCGCTAATCGCGCTCTTGGGCTCGGCAGCGGGCTTTTTGGCGAGCTTCTTTTATCTGGCCAAGGCGCAGCTGCTCGACGACCCCTGGGCCCTCAAGATGGGCAATCACATGGCCGGTTGGCACATCCTTTTGACACTGACGTTGTTCCCCGCTTCGGTCTGGGGACAGCGCTTCGGCATCCGCGCCGTCCAGGTCGTGAGCTTCGTGTTCTTTTGCATCCACCTCGGCATCGCGCTCGCCAACTCGGACCTGACCGACCCCCCGATCGCGTTCTTCAATGCCTTGAGCGGTGTGCTCTTTCTGGCCTCCACGTTTTACGGGAGCCGCGCTCACCGCGACATGGATCCCAACAAGGCCCTTCAAGAGGGCCGCGTTTGACGGGGTCAGGTGGGTCGTAGAGGGCAAGGCACCGGCGCCCCTCGGCGCGCGCGCTCCGCAAGGCTTCTCGGACGCTTCGCAGGGGCCCTGAATCGCCAACCCTAGGCGTTGGGCAAAAAAAAAAGAGCGCCTGATCGACGGTGGGGGGGGGCCCGTCCGCAGGCGCTCACAAGCTTTCTATCATGTCCAATCGATCGGGCAACAAAAAAAGATGCCGGAGACCCTCTTTCGTTTTTGGTCTTCGCTTTGGTCTTCGCTTGGGTCCTCGCGTCTTTCGGCCAAGAGAGGCCTTCAAGAATTCGGGGCTTTTCGCGGGGTCGCCGCTCGGCCCACCATCGTCTTCATGGAGGCCCAAGAAATCTATTTGCCTCGTATCGGCGTGGACGAGAACGGGCTTGGGCCGCGGCTCGGCCCGCTCCTCGTCACCGCGGTGCTCGCCCGCGTGACCCCCGAGGGCGCGAAGGTGGCGGGGCGCAAGCCGCGCGGCAAGCTCGCCGAGCGGCTCGGGGACTCGAAGGGCCTCGTGGCGCACGGCGACGTGGCCCTCGGCGAGGCCTGGGCGCGCGCCATCGCCACACGCGAAGGGCTCTCGTTTCGCGATCCCGATCAGCTTTTGCACGGGCTTTTGCTCGACTCGAAGGCGGAGCTGCGGGCGCCTTGTCCGCGTCACGTCGAGGCCCAATGTTGGTCGGCCGCGGGCGAGGCGTTCGAGGCCGATGAGCCGCTTCTTCGCACCATCCAGCACGACCTCGACAAGCTCGCGCAGAAGGGCATCGACGTGGTCGCGGTGCGCTCGGTGCTCGTCTGCACGCGGCGGCTCAACGAAGCGGCGCGGGCGCAAAAGAGCCGATTTTTGGTGGACCTCCACGCCATGGAGCGGCTCGTGTTGGCGCTCCGCGCCCGCTCCGATCAGGACGTCACGGCCATCTGCGGCAAGGTCGGCGGTCTCGGACGCTACAGCGATTTTTTCGGGCCCCTCGGGGGTCGCCTGCACGCGG
Organism: uncultured Polyangiaceae bacterium; assembly: GCA_964383995.1. Classification (GTDB taxonomy): domain Bacteria; phylum Myxococcota_A; class Polyangia; order Polyangiales; family Polyangiaceae; genus CAYLJT01. The sequence goes on along the minus strand of CAYLJT010000357.1, from coordinate 6,806 downwards.
TGGTCGAGGAGACGCGGCCGAGGAGCACGTACCGATTTCCCGGCGTCGGCGAGCTGTCGTTCGTGATGGACGCGGACGCCAGCGACCTCTTGGTCGGCATGGCTTCGATGGTCGGCAAGTGGGCGCGCGAGCTCACCATGGCGCGCATCGTGAGGTTTTATCGCGAGGACGACCCCGCGCTGCCCGACGCGAGCGGCTACCACGACCCGGTGACGGCGCAGTTCGTCGACGCCACGGCCAAGCGGAGGCGGCGCCTGCGCGTCGAGGGCGACTGCTTCGAGCGCGTAAAGGTGGTCAAGAAGGACGCGGAATTAGTTTGAACAGCAACGAATACCGACGCTGTCGTAGGCCGCGCCGCGCTTGATGGAGTAGTCGGTGTCGCAGCGCAGGGACGCCGAGACGTTGTTGAACGAGCCGCCGCGCACCCGGCAAAAATCTGTGGTTCCGGTGGACGCGGCGCAGGCGTCTTCCCACTCCCATACGTTGCCGCTGAGGTCGAAGGGCGCGACCGGTGCGCCTTCGGGGGCCTGGCAGGCGGGGAACGAGCCCACGTCCGCAGGGGCGCCGACCCCCGCGTCAACGCCGTTGCAGGCGCCGTCGATGAAGCCGTCGCCGTAGGGGAACAGCGACGTGCCGCCGTTCGAGCACGCGTCAAACCACGCGTCTTGCGACGCATCGCTGAAGAGCGCCGGAGCGACGGGCCCGTCGGCGCGCGCTCCGCACAGGTTTTTCCCCACCGATTTGCAGTAGGCCGCGGCGTCGCACCAGTCGACGCCGGTGACCGGATGGTCGTCCAAGGGCGGCGCGCCGCTGAGCGGTTGGTAGCTTGTGTTCCACGCGCAGAGGGCGTCTTGCCCGGGGTCGGTGCCCTGGAGAAACACCGCGTACTCGGCGTTCGTGACCTCGTAGAGCCCGATGCAGTAATCGCCCCGATCGACCATGTGTCCGCGACATCGCCCCGCGACACAGTGGACCCCGCCGCACGGATCGAGCTCGCAGTCGGCGTCGTCCGAGCACTCGGAGCAAATGCCGTCGGCGTTGCATGAGCCCGTCGAGCACGGTGTCCCTTGGGCCACCGGATCGTGCTTCGCGAGGCCGCCCTCGCAGTAGTCGGCGGTGCACTCCAGGCCGTCGCTGGGCGCGTCGTTCGAGACCTTGACGACGACGATGTTGCCTGCGCCGTCGCACTGCGATTCTCGGCAATCGCCGGGGACTTGCGGGCTCGTGAGGGTGCCCTCGGCGAGGGGCTCGTAGCGGCACGCGTTGTTGATGCACGTCGGGACGTTGCAGAAGCTCGCCTCGGGGCAGTCGTCGGCGATCACGCAGTAGGTCCCGGCAGCGCCCCCTTCGCCGCCCATGCCGCCCTGTCCCGCGTCACCTCCGCCGCCCGTGTTGCCAAAGAAGAGCCCCGCTTCTTCGTCGGCGCAGGCCGCTAGGCCGCTGCCCAGCAGGCCGAGCAAGGCACCGCAAGCGAGCGCGCGGAGGGCGCGATGATGGCTTGAAAAGAGGGAGAAATAGGCTCCCTGTCGCATGGCTCTGTCCTCGTGACGGGTGACGTTTTGGGGAGCGGTTCGCGTGGACATCCCACCGCCCAAGCTTGGCGTGTTCACGGTCCGCCCGCATCCTCTTGACTATGGTTGGCCCGAGGCTGCGCTTCCGTCATCGGATTCGGACGACGGTGAGGCAGCCGACGCGCTCGTGTCCTTCGTGTCGACGCGCGAGGATGGTGGCATGTCCGTGGGCGCACCGACCAGCGCGCGCGTCGCTTCGTACAGGCCGCGCAGGCCCTCCAAGCCGGGCTCCATGCGCTTCTTTGCGATGAGGTGCACGCGCTCCTGCAGGGCCGCGTTGATGGGCGTCTCGATGCCCAAGAGCTGCCCGCGCGAGACGACCTCGCCGTTCAAGAAATCGACGGCGGGAGGACGGCCGCGCTCGATGGCGGCGAGCATCGACGAGCGCATGCGCCGATAGCGCGCGCCGACGGCGAGCAAGAGCGCGTGCTTCGCGAACAAGCTGGCCGAGCCGCTGGCCACGCGATCGGCCGGTGTCAGCGCGATCCAATCGAGATCGAGCGTGCCCGCGACCTTCTCCAGGCGCACGTTGAGCGCCCGCGCCACGTCGCGTGTCTCGGTCATCACCTCGAGGGCCAAGCGACGCACGAAGCGATGCCGCATGAGGGCGCCCAGGCGATCGCCGCCGGCCGTGCCGATCGAGGAAATGGCGCAGTTGATCGCGAGCTTCGACCAACGCGCGCCGCGCAGGTTTTCTGTGATCACGACCGGGCCCACGGCTTCGAGCAGGCGCGCGAGCACCTCCATCTGCGGCTCCGAGGCGCCGTCGTTGCGGCCGACAGCGAAGCCCCCCGCGGAGGTCCGATCGTAGATGCCGGGCTCGATCATCGACGCGCCCCACGCCACGATCGCGCCGATGATGCGGTCTTGCCCGACGATGGCGCCCACGCACTCTTCGCAGAGACCGTTTTGAAAGCAAACCATTCGCCCCTCGGCGGCCAAGAACGGCAACGCCGTGCGCGCGGCCTCTTCGACCTGCGTGGGCTGCGTGGCGAGCAGCACGTAGTCGAAGGGCTGCGTGCGCGGCGCGAGGGCGCGGACCGCGCTGCCGCGCACATGGCCGAGCGCCCCTTCACCGCGCACGGTGAAGCCCGCGCCGTTGATGGCGTCGGCGATGAGCGCGTTGGTGGTGAGCGCGGTGGTATCGACCCCCTGCTCGAACAGGTGCGCCGCGACGACGCCGCCGATGGCGCCACAACCAACCACGAGCACACGCGGACCGCTGGTCCCGACGGCAGAGCTCATGCTTTCGTTTACCAAGGGCGCGCCCCGGGCGCGACACCGCGACGTTACGTTTTTGACCTCCGGCGCCGCGGATGGGAAAAGGGCGACGTGCGCTCCGTAGCCCTGCTTTGTGCGTTGTTTCTCGCGGCCGCGGGCTGCCACAACGACACCCCCGACCCCGCGACGACGGGCACGACGGCGCCTGCCGACGCAGGGCCCGTGCTGGCGGCGGCCGAGGACGAGGCGCCCGTAGCGTCCGCTGCGGCCCAGCGCGCGAAGCTCGCGGCCGCCGCGTCGCAACGCATCGACATCCCCGGCGGGGCCTTCATTGCGGGCAGCACGCCGGGGGATCGGGGCCGCGATCCGGTGCTCGAACCGGCCCTCTTGGGGGTCGAGCTGGGGCCCTTTCAGATCGATCGCTACCTCTACCCAAACGATCCACAAAAGCCCGTTTTGCTCGGGGTTTCTCGCGCAAAAGCGGGGGAGCTCTGCCAGGACGCGGGGGGTCGTTTGTGCACCGAGCTCGAATGGGAGCGCGCCTGTAAGGGGCCCGCGGGGGACATGTTCGCCGGTGGATCGAGCTGGGACGCGAGCTGCGCCTCCACGCCTTCGAGCTGCGCGTCGGGCTTCGATGTGCTCGGCATGGGCACGGCCTACCGCGAGTGGACGTCGAGCGACGTGGCGGCGATCGAGAAAATGTCGCCGAAGAGCGCGGCGGTGCGCGGCGCACGCGGCGACGCCGCCGGGCCCGATCACCGCTGCGCCCACCGCATGGGCGTCGACGCCAGCGCGTCGGCGGACGACCTCGGTTTTCGCTGCTGCTACGGCGCGCCCAACGCGACGACCATCCCGTCCCCCGAGTGGCAACAGACCTACCGTCGCGCCGAGCTATCCATCGCCGAGCTGTCGACGATCGTGAGCGCCGTGCCCTCCCTCGCGCCCTACGCCAAAGACCTCGCGTATTTCGGCGAAGAGAGCGCGTCTCGCAGCGTGCTCTCGAAGGGCGACGCGGGGGCGCCGCCGGACAACGTGACGCTCACCACGGCGCCCCTTTGGTGGAGCCCCGTGCCCGGCGAAGAGCTGCTGGTGGTCGCCGCGCAATCGGGGAAAGACTCGGTGATCGCCGCCTTTCACAAGCTCCCGGATGGCCGCTACCGCGTCGCCTCCACGCTCTTGTTGCGGGGCGAGCGCGGCCCCTTGGTGCTCGGGTTCAATGGTTATGTACGCAAACGAATGTCCTGGGCCATCTGCTGGGATTGCCCTTCCGAGTCGGGCAACGTCACGTACCGCGACGACAACCGCGTCGTGATAACGCAGAAATAGCCCTGTTTTGCCGGGGAAATCGCGCGCCGTCAGCGGGCTTCGCCGAACAGCTTGGCGGGCAGGGAGCGCGCGTAGCCGACCATGCGCTGCACGAGATCGACGACCTCGCCCTCTTGCAGGCTCTCCGTGGGCAGCTCGGCGCACAGCACCACTTCGCCCTGCTCGCCCAGGGCAAACTTCGCGATGGGCATGTCGCGCGTGAGCAACAAGAGCATCACCAACGTGCCGTCGGGCAGGGGGCTATCCTGCGGAAACATCGGCAAGATCGAGAACAAGACCCAGTGCTCGGCGAGCTGAATGAAGAACGGGGGGACGCCCTCGCGGCGGGCCTTCGGCGGCACGATGCGCAATAGGCGCGGCTCTTCCTCGGTGGCCTCGTAACCGATGTTTTCCACCCACTTTTGGAGCGTGGTGAGCTCTACGCCACTCACGCGCAGCAGATTAGCCTAGTCCCCCGGGGGGACGAAAGGGCCTCACAGGGATAGCGTGGGCGCCTCGCCTTGGGCCTCGATGCGCGCCGCGACGAGCGACAAAACCGTGGCGCGTCGATCGGCGTACTCGTCGATCATCCGCGGTGAAACCAGCCAATCTTCGAAGTCGCCTTGGGCGAGCACGGCGCGTGCGGCGGCGGCGTCGAAGGCCTTGAGGTGCTCGACGAGCGCCCTCGGAAAACGCGCGATGGGGTCCACGCGTTTGCGCACCGCCGCGATGGCCTCCGCGTCGGGCGCCGCGGCGAACGCGGTGTCGTTGTCGAGCAGCGCGAGGGTGTTCTTGTCTTCGCACAGCCAAACCTCGCGACGCAGCACGTTGGCGCCCAGGTAATCGAGGATCACAAGCTCGACGTACGCGCGCAAAAGAGCCGTATTTTCGCCGGGAACCGGGCTTGGCGAAGCGACCGCGCGGGCCCAGGTGGCGATCTCGGGCGCGGCCACCACGTCGAGGGGACGGCCCGCCGGGGCCTGCCACGGCGAGCCGCAGGCTTCGGTCGACAGCGCACGGAGCAGCGTGTCGATGGTGCCGTCGTTTTGCACGACGGCCTTGGTCTTCAAGAGCTCCGTGAGATCGGGGTGGCCCTTCGTCAAGCCGTCGAGGTCGCCCACGGGCGTGCGCCGCAGGAGCGTGGCGGGCACCGAGCGCACATCGAGGGCCCGCGCCAAGCGCGCGTAGGCGAGCGGTCGGCGAAACGCGCGCGGTGAGTTTTGAAGGGCAAATCGCGCTCCCACACGCACGTCGTCCTTGGCGTTGCCGTCGATGATCAGGGGCGCTTCGAAGGCGCCTTGGGCATGGGCGCGGGCGCGCGACGGGGTGAGCGGGCCGAGCGTGCCGCGCGCGAGCTGGGCCTCGATGGGCGTCTCTTCGAGGCGAAAATCGCTCACTTCGAGCGCCGGCTTGCGCCGGCTGGAGCCGAAGGGGCGGGGGCCCGACGGATGAGGCGGGGGCGCCGACGCCGAGGGCGCAGGCGCCGCGGGGAGTGATTCGTTGGAGCTACAACTATCGCAGCCCGCGGCCGAGAGCAGCAGCGCGGCCCCGAGGGCTCCGCAAAATCGACGTTCAAACCGCGGCATTTGGGCTGAGCCCCAGGCGTTCGACGAAGAAGCGTTCGAGCCGTTCGCGCACGGTGTCGCGGCGCTCCAGCGGGGCCACGTGGGTGGCGCCGGGCAGCACCAAGAGCTCACCCTTGGGCATCAGCGCGGCCAGCTCTTCGGCGTAGTGGGGCGGCGTGAAGCTGTCTCGGTCACCGGCGATGACCAACGCGGGCACCTCGATTTGCGGCAAGAGGTCGAGGGCCGAGTGCTCCCCGGCCGACTGCAACATGCGCAAAAACATGGGCAAATCGATGTCGACGATGTGCGTGAGGTAGGGGATGAGGTCGTCGAGCAGCACGCTGCCGGTGTCGAACTCGCCCGTGAACTTCCCGAACGTGAGCGCCGTGGCGGGCGGCACGCGGCTCCAGATCGCGCGCACCAGCGCCGCGTTGCGATCGACGTAAGCGATCATTTTGGGCAGGGCCTGGGCGAGCGCGTCGGTGCCCTTGAACGTGTGCGTGATGCGCCCCGAGGAGCCGCAAATCAGCACCAGGGCGCGCACGCCTTCGGGTCGCAGACGATAGGCCTCGAGGGCCACTTGGCAGCCCATCGAGTGACCGATCAGGATGACGGGCGGGTCGCCGACGGCGTGGCGCACCACGTCGAGATCCTTGGCGTGATCGACGAGCTCCACGCGCGTCGGATCGGCCGGCATGCTGCTTCGGCCGTGGCCGCGGTAGTTGAAGTGGGCCACGTGGACGAGCGATTGCAGGTCGTTCCACAGGTACTTCCAGATGAAGCCATCGCAGGCGATGCCGTCGCAGAAGATGGCCGTGGGCGCGGACGGGGGAGCGGCGCCACGCCGCTTGCGCACATAAATGCGCGTGCCATCGGGGGCGGACGCGTGCAGGTGCTCGGACATGGAAAAACGCGCGTACACGCGCGGGGGCGTGGAAAGGGCTCGGATAAGGGCTATTCGCCGATGTCGTCGTCGTCGGCGACGTCGTTCACGCTAGGCAGCTTCTTGATTTCGAGCCGAGCGAGCTTCCAGGCGCGTTGGACCACCCACGACAGCGAACGATCGAGGCGGGCCGCTTCTTCTTTGATTTCCTGGAGCATCGACTCCGGAAAATAAAGCGATTGTTTTCGCTTGTCGGTTTTT
>CAYLJT010000356.1:0-8574 GCA_964383995.1 uncultured Polyangiaceae bacterium | reverse complement strand
TGGGCCGTTCGTTGGTTTGGGCCACGGGTTTGGCGTTCGCGCTCGCGGCGTGCGGCGGCGATGACACCCCCGCCGACGAGGGCTCGGGCGGCGCCGGCGGTGCCAGCGCGACTAGCGACGTTTCGACATCGACGGGCGTGGGCGGCGAAGGCGGCAGCGGCGGTACGGGGGGCGAAGGCGACGGCGGCAGCATCACCACGCCTTGCCCCGACGACACCACCTGCGTCAGCGAGTTTCCCTTCCACGACGCGCGCGACACGTCGAGCGAAGGGCAAAACGCCATCAGCGTGTACGCCTGCAAAGACACCGCCGACGAGTCGGGGCCCGAGATCGTTTATCGCGTGACGGCGCCGCACGACGGATTTGTCTCGGTCAAGGTGGCCGACGACCCGGGGGTCGACATCGACGTGCACATCCTCAGCGCGCTCGACGGCGATGCCTGCCTCGATCGCGGGGATGTCTCGGCCAAGAGTGACGTGCCGAAGGGCGATTTGTGGATTGTCGCGGACACCTACGTGAGCGGCGGGACGCCGCTCGTGGGCGCCTTCGCGATCGACATCGGGTATGTGCGCAGCTCGAAGGGCGCATGCACGATGTTGCCGACCGCGATGCCGCGCGTGGGCGACGGCGGTGACACGTTGATGCTGCCGGCCACGGGCCCGGTCGCGAAGCTCGGTCACCTCGTGACGCAGGACGAGGGCGCTCCGTATCCGAGCGCGTCGAGCGAGCACATCGACGAGCACTTCGGCATCACCGCGCAAACGACGGGGCTCGTGATGCCGTGGACGGGCGCGTGGGCGCCCCTCGACGGCGCGGCGTATTACGGCGCCGGGGCCTACGCGCCGAGCGAATTGCCGACGCTCGACGAGGCGTTCTACGTCGCGATGTATTGGACCGCCGAGGCCCGACCCCCGAAGGGCACGCGCATGATCCTGCGCGATCCCGCGTCGGGACGCGCGGTGGTGGTGGCCGCGGGCTACGAGACGGGGCCGGCCGATCTCAACAGCCTCGGCGGCACGACGGAGGAGGCTCACTACTACCTCGGCACCGACGCTGGCGCCGAGCTCGAGCTGGGCATCGCCGAGGATCAGGGCCTGCCCCTGGGCCCGCGTATTTGTGACTGAGGAGCGCGGATTTCTCGCGGCTCCAAACCTTCTCGCCGGTTGTCCGTCCATGGCCGGTGACTTGCGGACGCACGTTGGTTTGCCCTGGGAGGCACGATGGATTCCACAGCGACGACGACACGGATGCCTACGCGCAATGTTCTTTTCGCCCTGGTGGGGGGGCTGATCATCGCGGCGCTGATCGCGTACATCGCGCTCAAGCCCAAACCGCCGGTCGCTGCAGGGAGCCTCGATGCGCGGCTCGAGCTCGCCGCGGGAGACGTGAAAATAAAGCGCGAAGGGGGCTGGGAGGCGATCGTTTCGGGGTTGCCGTTGCCGGGCGGCGCCGAGCTGCAAACGGGGCCGGGAGCCCGCGCGTTGGTTCGTTTGTTCGATGGTTCGTCGGTGCTGCTGCGCGGTGACACCGAGCTCGCGATCGGTGGTGAGGGCCTCACGTTGAGCCGCGGCGAGGTGTGGCTCGACGCGCCGCCCACGGAAGCGAAGGCCCTCGTGCATCACCTCGGCGAGGTGACGGTCTCCGCGGTGGACGCGGGACTTTCCATGGGCGTCGTCGAGGGTGTGGTGACCGCCGTCGTGACCCGCGGGCTCGCGCTCGTGACGTCGCAGGCAGGCCGCGTCGAGGTGCGCGCAGGCGAGAAGGCGACCGTCGCGAAGGGCGCCGCGCCCAAGCTCGAACCGGTGGCGTATTGGGACGATTGGACCGGTGGCATGGGGGATCGAAGCCCATCGGGCGGCGCGGGGAGCGGCGCGGGGCGCCTGTACGGCGTGGATTTGAACGGCCCCCCCGGGACCGCGTCGCGGCCCCTCGAAATCAGCAAGCAGAGCGTGCGTGTCGTGATCCGCGATGGCCTCGCCGAGACCGAGGTCGATCAGACCTTCGCGAACGCGGGCGGTCGGCAGGTCGAGGGCTGGTACTGGTTCACGTTGCCCGAGCGCTCGATCGTGACTTCGTTTGCGCTCGAAACGAACGGCGTGCTGGTCGAGGGCGAGGTGATCGAGAAGCGCGAGGCCGCCGCGCGTTACGTGGCCGCAGTGCGCGCCGCGCAGGACCCGGCGCTGCTCGAGTGGGTCGACGGCAAGAGCTACCGCGCGCGCATCTACCCGGTGCCCGCGTCGGGCACGCGCAGGGTGGTGCTGCGTTACTTGGAGCTATTGCCGACGGACGGCGCCACCGTGCGTTACGCGTACCCCATGGGCTCGAGCGATCCCGTCGAGATCGGCGAGCTGTCGCTCTCCGTCGATCTCGGCGATGAGGGCCGAAAAATGGCCATTTCTACGCTCGCCGACGCGGTGGTCGAGGACGGCGGGCGGCGCGTCACGATGCGCCGTAGTGGTTACGCGCCGCGTGCAGATTTTCAGCTCGAAGCGAAGCTCGCGACGCCCAAGAAGCCGCTCAGCATGGCGCGCTTTTCGCCCGGCGACGATCGCGCCGACTACGTGATGGCGCGCTACGTTCCGGACGCCAATTGGTTGGAGCTCAAAGAAATTCCCGCAGACGTCGTGGTCGTCGTGGACACCTCCGCCTCGGGCGACGAGGCCGCGCGCCAACAAAAAGCGGGCGTGGCCGAGGCGATTTTGCGCGCCCTGGGCCCGAGCGAGCACTTCGCGTTGCTCGCCGTCGATGCCGCCACCGAGGCGCTCTACCCCGCGGACGGCCTGGCCGAAGCGAAGGACGACGAGGTGAGCAAGGCCCTCACGCGCCTCGCGGAGCACGCGAGCGGTGGTGCGACCGACCTCGGTTCCTTCTTCGATGGCGCCCTCGGCCGCCTGCACGGGCGCGAGCAACCCGCGCTCATCTACGTCGGCGACGGCATCCCCACCTCGGGCGAAGTGCGGAGCGCCGAGCTCGTCGAGCGCTTGCGTCGCTCGTTGTCCGAGTCACGCGCGCGCTTCTTCACGGTCGCCGTGGGCGCGGGGGCCAACGTGCCCTTGCTCCGCGAGCTGTCGCGCGTGGGCGGAGGACAGGCGTTTCGCGTGGCCGACGCCGAGCGCGCCTCGGCCGAGGTGATGCGCCTCGTGAGCGCGATCAAGACCCCGACGATCACGAACCTCGGTATCGATCTGGGGGCCGGCGTGGATGAGCCGATGATGTCGACGACCGGCAAGGTCTCGCGTGGCGAAGAGGTCGTGTTGCTCGCGCGCACGCACCACCCGTTGCCCGACAAGGTCACCGTGCGCGGCCGCCTCGGTGGACAAGACTTCGAGCGCACCTACGACGTGGAGCTCGACAAGGGCGTCGCCGCCACGTTGGTGCCGCGCCTGTGGGCCTACGAAAAGATGCTGCGTTTGTTGGGCGATTCGGAGGACGAAGAGGCCCACCGCGGAAAGATCGTGGAGCTTGGTCTCGAGTACGGCGTGGTCACACCGTTCACGAGCATCCTCGCGCTCGACACCGAGCAGGCCTACGTGCAGCAGGGCATCAAGCGCAACCGTTCGCCCCTGCGTGGTGTGAAGCTGACCCAGCTCGATGCGCGCGATCCCGACGCGGAGCGCGTGATCGTCGATGGCTTCTTTGGTGCGCCGAAGACCGCGATGGGCTGCGAATCGCGTGACATGGCTGCGAGCAACAACCGCGAAGAGGCTCCCGGAGCGCCCCTCGCGCAGGCGCCGCCACCGCCGGTCGCCGCTGCCACAGCGGCTCCCATGGAGGTCGCGGCGGAGCCCGATTTCGAGCGGGCCAAAGCGAAGGAGGCCGAGCCCACCGCCGCCGCCACACCCACCGCCACGACGCTCGCCGATCCGATGAGCGGCGAGGATCTTCTGCCCAGCGATGCCCCCATGTATGCGGCACCGAAGGGCGCCGCGGGCGGGGCCAAGCCGAGCCCCGGTCCCGCTAGCCGGCCCGCGCCTGTCACCGCGAGGAATCAACCCGGCCTCATCGACGGAGATGGCTTCCTCGACACCAAGACGTCGACCGGGCGCGATGGAAAGGCCGAAAAAAACCGTCTCGATAGCACCATCGCGCGGGAGCCCGCGAAGCGTCTGTCGTGGGTCGCACCGCCTCGTCCGTGCAGCGACATTGCGAAGCGACCCCTCGCCGAGCGCATGGTGCTGTGGTGGAAGCGGCTCACCTCGGCGAAGTCGATCGAGGAAGCGTTGGAGCGCTACGAAGGCGCGAAGGCTGCCTGCGAATTGCCCGATTTCCGGGCGAAGAGCGCCATGTTGGAGCTCGTCGTGTTGCGCGTTCGCACGGAAGGTGGCGCCGACACGCTCCTCGCGCACTTCATGGGCGAGCCGGAGATCCAGCGCTATGTCGCGCGTGCCATCCTGCGTCGCGCGCGCGATCCCGGCATCATCGCCGTCGTGCAACGGACCATCTTTGGTGGCCGTCGCTGGAACGAGATCGACAACGAGCTCTACGCGCTGAAGACGCCCGAAGAGCGCATCGCGCGGCTACGCGAGATCCAGCGCCTCGTCCCCGGCGACCCCGAGGGTGATGTGCGCATGGTGCGCTTGCTGGTCGAGGCCGGGCAAAAGGACGAGGCCTTGGCCCTCGGGCGGCGCATGCGCGAGCAAGGCTTCTTGAGCCCTCTGACTGCGCTCAGCCTCGGCGATGTGCTCGCGAAGACGGGCTTCCACGATGACGCGGTGCGCACCTACTCCGAGGTCGTCGAGTTCGATCCATCGAGCGCGGAGCTCCGGCGAACGCTCGGCGACGTGTATCTGCGACAGGGCTGGCACGACGCGGCCTATCGGCAATACGCGACGCTCACGGACATCGCGCCCGACGATCCGCTGGGTTGGATGCGCCTCGCTACGGGCGCGGCGGGGGCCGGTCGCACCGACGAGGGACTGCGTGTGCTGCGCAAGGTCGCGGGCGCCGAGGGCACCCCCGGTCCGAACGATCCGCGCATGTTCGCGCGCCTGCTCTCGGCGGCGCAGATGGGCGCGTTGCTGAGCGATACCAAGCTCCCGAAGGATCAAGCCGAAGGCCTCACGCGCCGCTTGAAGGAGCTGCAGCTCCTCAACGCACCTTCGTCGTTGGCCATCGCGACCTGGACCGACTTCGACGCGGCGGTGTCTCTGCTTGCGTTCGACGACGACGGCAAAATCCCGCTGGGTGAGCTCACCGAATCGAAGAGCGTGGGGCTCTCGGCGTTGGTCTTGCCGACGCCCGATCCGACGCGCCTCAAGATGATGCTGCGCTGGCGTGACGATCCGCCGCCGCGCGAGGTGCCCATCACCGTGGTGCTCATTGGTTGGGACGGCAAAGTGTTCGACGTGCACGTCGAGCGTCGCACCCTCGCGCCGTCCGCCCGGGAGCTGTCCTTTCCGTAGCATTGGCCCCTGACGTTTCGAACCGGGGCGGTGCACAATGCCCGCCCCATGCACCCGCGAAACATAAGCCCGATCCTGGTCCTCAGCCTCCTCGCCTGCGGCGGCGCGGAGAGCGAGCCGCCCAAGGTCGCGTCCCCCGCGCCCCGTTGTGGCGCGGAGCAAATCGTTGCAGCTCCAACGAACCCGGCGCCCTCGGCGTCGACCCCCGAGGCACCGTCGATGCCACCGCTCGCGGCGCAAGTGCTCGCGGGCTCGGAGGCGTACGCGACGGTGCAATCGTTGACGGACGAAGTCGGCGCGCGCCTCACGGGCTCCCCGGCCAGCAAGCTAGCGGTGGCGTGGGGCGTGCGGACCATGCAGGCCATCGGCCTCGACAACGTCCACACCGAGGCCGTGCGTGCCCCGCATTGGGAGCGCGGTGAAGAGAGCGGCGCCATCGTCGCACCAACGACCCACCCCGTGGTGCTCAAGGCCTTGGGCGGGAGCATCGGCACGAGCGCAAAGGGCCTCGAAGCGGAGGTCGTGGAGGTCGGCTCCATCGACGAGCTCGAAAAGAAAAAGCCCGAAGAAATTAAGGGGAAAATCGTATTTTTCTACCGCGTCATGCGCCGCACCAAAGACGGCAGCGGCTACGGCGAGGCGGTGGGCGTGCGCAGTCGCGGGGCGATCGCCGCGGCCAAGCTCGGCGCCGTCGGTGTCGTGATCCGATCCATCGGCACCGACAACAACCGCGTCGCGCACACGGGCGGCATGCGTTACGACGACAAGGTCACCAAGATCCCCGCGGCCGCGCTATCGACGCCCGACGCGGATCTCTTGCATCGGTTGGTTGCGCTCGGAAAACCCGTGCGCATTTCCATGCGCCTCGGCGCAAAGACCCTGCCCGAGACGGACGCGGCGAACGTCATCGGAGACATCGTCGGCGACGAAGCGCCGAACGAGATCGTGTTGTTCGGGGCCCACCTCGACTCGTGGGACGTGGGCCAAGGGGCCATCGATGACGGCGCGGGTTGCGCAGTGATCCTCGAAGCGGCGCGGCAGATTCGCACACTGCCCATGAAGCCCAAGCGCACGCTCCGCTTCGTGTTGTTCGCCAACGAAGAGAACGGCCTCGCCGGGGCGCGCGCCTACGCGAAGGCGCACGAGGCCGAGCTCGACAAGCACGTGCTCGCGGCGGAGGCCGACCTCGGCGCGGGCCGCGTGTACGAAACGCGCTTTCTCGGTGGCGAAGACAAGCGCGCTGCCTTCGAGCGCTTGACGAAGGACCTGCCTTCGCTCGGCATCGCGGTAAGCAGCGAAGAGGCCGAGGGTGGGGCCGACTTGTCGACGCTGCGCGCGGCGGGCGTGCCCGTCTTCGATCTGCGTCAGGACGCGAGCATCTACTTCGATCATCACCACACCGAGAACGACACCCTCGACAAGATCGACAAGGCCGATCTGGACAGCGTGGCGGCGGCTTACACGCTCGTGGCGCAGGCGGCGGGCTACGGCCGCGACGACTTTGGACGCGTGCCCGAGAAGTTGCGCGCGCCCCGCTGGTGAATGGAACGCGCCGTGAGCGACGCGCCTGAAAACGCCGATAAATCAAACCTCGACGCGCTCTTGGCGCGGGCCGTGCGGCTGACGTCGAACCCCACCGCGGCCCTCGTCGCCATGTTGCGCGCGGTCGACGCGGCGCACGGCGTAGTCGACGACCAGGCCGTCGCCGTCGTCGCGGCGCGCGCGGGTGTGAAGGTGGGCGAGGTGCGCGCGATGGCGCGCCGCGCGGGCATCGCGCTGAACCGCCGAGAAGCGAAGCACCACCTTGAAGTTTGTGTCGGCGCCACTTGCTCGCTGCGGGGCTCGGAGGCGTTGCTCATCGAAGCGGAGAAGCTGCTTGGAGTATCCACGGGCGACGTGCGCGCAGACGGCGTCGTCGCGCTCGACCGCGTGTATTGCCTCGGCGCCTGTGATTTTGGGCCGAACGTGCGTTGGGACGACGCCGCCGCGAACGCCATGAGCCCCAGGCGCCTGCGTCGACTTGTCTCGGACATTGCGCAGCGGCCCGGCAAGAAACCTTGGTTTTGGCCTTTCGGCTAGGCGAGCTCCGCGCGCGCCACGTCGAGGATGTCGCGGGCGTAGCCGCGAATCGTGGCCTCGTCCTCGCCCTCCACCATCACGCGCAGCTTCGGTTCGGTGCCGCTCCAACGCACGAGCAGGCGCCCCTCGCTGCCCAGAGCCTTCTCCACCTTGGCCATGGCCGCCTGCGTCCTCTGCAAATCTTCGAGCGGCGCGCGTCGCGAAAACGTCTCGTTTTCAAGCACCTGCGGCACCCGCGTCATCACGCTCTCGCACAGCTCCGAGAGGGGTTTGCCCTCTTCGATCATGATCGCGAGCACCTGCAACGCGGCCACGATGCCGTCGCCCGTCGTCGCGTGATCCAAGAACACGAGGTGCCCCGATTGTTCGCCGCCGAACGCGTGTCCGCCCGCGCGCATCGCCTCCACCACGTATCTGTCGCCGACCGCCGTGCGCAACAACGTGCCCCCCTCGGCGGCCATCGCGCGCTCCAGACCGAGGTTCGACATCACCGTTGAGACCAGCGTTTTGGTGCGCAAACGACCGCTCCGCATCATGCGCGTCGCGCACAGCGCCATCACCGCGTCGCCGTCGACGACCTGGCCCTTCTCGTCGACCACGATCACGCGGTCGGCGTCGCCGTCGAGCGCGATGCCAAGCTGCGCATCACGACGGATCACCTCGTTGACGACGTGCTCGGGGTGCAGCGCGCCCGCGTCGCGGTTGATGTTTTGACCGTTGGGCTTGATGCCGAGCGAAATCACCTCCGCTCCGAGCTCGGTGAAGACCGGCGGCGCCACGCGGTACGCGGCGCCGTGGGCCGCGTCGACGACGATGCGCATCCCATCCAGCGAATGCCGCGTGGGGAAGGTGTTCTTGCAGAACACGATGTAGCGGCCCCGAGCATCCTCGATGCGCACCGCGGTGCCGACCGAGCCCCCGGTCACGCGCAGCTCGTCGAGCTCGGTGCCCTCGATCAAGGCTTCGATCGCCGCTTCTTCCGCGTCGGGCAGCTTGAAGCCATCGGGCCCGAAGATCTTGATGCCGTTGTCGTCGTAGGGGTTGTGGCTGGCGCTGATCACGATGCCGGCGTCGGCGCGCATGCTGACCGTGA
>CAYLJT010000355.1:0-8579 GCA_964383995.1 uncultured Polyangiaceae bacterium | reverse complement strand
CCTCTATCAAGCGATTTTCAAGAACGCGAGCTGCGTCGGCACAAACTTCACGAGGTCCGATCTCACCTACGCGGACTTCACGCACGCCGACATTCGCCGCGCCGATTTCTCGCACTGCACGCTGTTTCGCGCGCGCTTTCACCGCACCAAAGAAGAAGACACGATCTTCAGCGACCGCTCGAAGGCCCTCGGCGACGACCAAGAGCTTCTGGCGGCGGAGCAGTTCAGCGCGCCGAAGGTCGCTACATAGGCTTTGATTCAAGGGTATTTTGCACACGATTCGTCAGCCCCGGAGAGTCCCATGAAGAACAACGTCGCCAGGCAGAGGTCGCTTCAACCCACGCAGGAGGTCGCGACGGTGATCGGAGTGACAGGCCCCGTGCTGCGCCTGCGCGGCTCTTTTGGCGAGGCGGAGGCCCGGCGCGCGGCGAGCTGCTTGCTCGCACCCGCCCTCGGCGACGAGGTGCTCGCGCTGTTTCACGAGCGAGGCGCCCACGTGCTCGCCATCTTGGAGCGCGACGTGGAGAGCCCCGCCACCCTGACCAACGAAGGCGATTTGCACATCCAGGCGGGGGGCCGCGTGGTGCTCCACGGGGCCGACGGGGTCGAGCTCGTCACGCCGGGTGACGCGTCGATCACGGCGGAGAGCGTGCGCGTGACCGCCAAGCGCGCGGACCATGTGGTGGGCGCGCTGTCGCTGATCGGCGAGAGCGTCGTGGCCCAGGTGGCCCACGCCAAGACCATCGCGACGACCATCGAGACCGTCGCCGATCGCTTCGTCGCGCGGCTCGAACGGGCCTACCGCTTCATCGCGAAGAACGACACCACGCGTGCCGAATTCGTGGACATCGAAGCGCAACGCGCCTTCCACGTGAAGGCCGAGGCGACCCTCGTCAACAGCGCGGGGCTCACCAAGATCGACGGCTCGCAAATTCACCTGGGCTGAGGAGCAACCATGTTCGCAAACTCGCAAATGATGGGGCTTTCGATTGGTTTTCCGGACGTGTGCTTGACGCCGACGCCGGCCCCCGTGCCCGTGCCCTACCCCAACATCTCGGCCCAACCGATGGGCGTGCCCGCCGCGTACAACGTGCTGTTCATGTGCACGCCCGCGCACAACATGGCGACCGTCGTGCCCCTGACCAACGGCGACAACCCGGGCGTCGCGACGGGCGTCGCCTCGGGCATGGTGATGGGGCCTTCGCGCCACGTGACCGCCGCGTTTACCGTGCTCGCAGGGGGCATCCCCGCCACACGCTTGACGAGCATGACCATCACGAACTCCACGAATTGCCCGGCGATGTCGATCGTTCCGAGCCAGATCAAGGTGCTCTTGTTGGCGCCCTGAGCCCCGCGTTCCTCGCGTGAACGAACAAAACAAACACCGCCTCGCGCGCATCACCGAGCGCTACGCCGCGCGCAAAGGCGCTCCCCAGCACCCCGACCGCGCCGCCTTCGACGAGGCCTTTCGACGCGCACAAACCGCGGTGATCGAGCCGGTTTTCGAAGAGGTGGCCGCCGAGCTCCGGGCCTCGGGCCACGCGCCCGAGGTGCTCATCGACGCCGAGCGCGAGGTGCCGAGCGTCACGTTGCGCCTGGGCATCCAAGGCGCCCCTCACGCCGACCCCGAAAACGATCGCATCGCTTTCATGGTCATCGCGAGGCGGCCGGCGCTCGAGCTCCTGGCCTACCTCGTAGTGCGCCCACCCCCCATGGATCTGCTGCGTTTTGCGAGCGCGGACGAGCTCACCAAGGACAAGGTGGAGCAGCTCGTGGTGGACGCCGTGGAGCACATCTTCGCCTGTCGGTCGACGGGCTGATACGCTGAGGCCCCGTGTCTCGGACCGCTTCTTTGCTTTGGCTTGCGATCGCCGGGCTGACCGCCGCGGGGGCCTGCGGCGAGGACCATCCCCCGCCGCCCGCATCGATCGATCATGCGACGAGTAGCTCGACGAGCTCGGGCGTCGACGATTTCGACGCGGGGATCCCCGATGGTCCCGTGCCTTGCCCGGACGCCACGGGCCTCTGCGCCTGCGAAGAGGTGAACGTCGTGCAAGACGTGCCAAACCTCTATTTCGTCCTCGATTCGTCGGGCAGCATGAACACCCTCGTGACGCCCGACAAGAATCGCTACGACCTCGTGCGCGAGGCGGCGGTCGACATGGTGCGCCGGCTCGGCCACCTGATCCGCGTCGGCGCCACGTTGTTCCCGAGCTTCGATGGCCAAGGCACGGAGTGCACGCCCGGCGACGAGGTGTTCCCGGTGACCGCCGGCGATCCGTTTGGCGTCGGCGAAGGCCCCGTGACCCAAGCCTTCCGCCAAGCGATCACGGTCACCCCCGTGGGTGGCACACCGACCGCGGCCACGCTCGACGAGCTCGCCGTTTCTTTGGCACTTCTCCCGGGAAAAACCTTCATTTTGCTGGCCACCGACGGGGGCCCGAACTGCAACGACGACATCACGTGTGATGCGAGCGGCTGTTTGCTCAACCTCGATCACTACCCAGGTTGCGACGCCACCGTGAACTGCTGCGACCCCGCGGGCGGCGGCACGTGGTCCAACTGCATCGACTCCGCGGCCTCGATCGCGGCCATGAGCAAGCTCGCCGATGCCGAGGTGCTCACCTACGTCATCGGCATCCCGGGCAGCGCCTCGTACGAGAGCACGCTGTCGGCGATGGCCGACGCGGGGGGCGCACCGCCACCGCCAGGGAGCACCAAGCCCTACTACCAAGTCGACGATCTGGACACCCTCGGCGACGTGTTCTCCGAGATCGCGAGCATCGCGATTTCATGCGATTTCGACCTTGGAACGAAGCTCGAAGACCCGTCGCTGGTGAACGTGTACATCGACGGCGAGCTGCTCCCGCACGAGCCCCTCGACAACTGGGATTGGAACGGCGAGACGGGCATCTCCCTGCGCGGAGCCACCTGCACCGCGTTGAAGCTCGGCCAGATCGGCAAGGTGCAGATCGTCGCGGGCTGCCCCACCGAGGGCCCCAAATGAGCGAGGTGCGCGTGCGCTTGTTCACGCGCCCTGGGGAGCTGACCGACGAGCCCATCCTCGACATGCTCGAAGCGTTCGGCGCCGAGGTGTTTCCGGGATCGGGCTTTTCGGTGCGAGAAGAGCGCGATCGGGCCTGGGGGCGGGTGTGGGTCGCGGAGCAGGAGGGCGTCCCCGTGGGCATGCTGCTGGGCTGGCATGTCGCGGACGAGGTCCATGTCCTGCAGGTCGCTTCGATGCCCCACAAGCGGCGCTGCGGCGTGGGAGAAGCCCTTCTGCGCAGCACGATCGACTACGCGCTGCTGTCCGGCGTGCGCGTGGTGGTGCTCGAGGTGAGGCGCCGAAACGCGGCGGCCATCGGGCTCTACCGCAAGCTTGGTTTCGCGGTGCTGTCGCTCCGCCGCGCGTATTACGACGACGACGGCGACGACGCGGTGGAGATGATGTTGCCCATCGATCCGCGCACAGGGGCCGTGATCCCGAGCCAGGACCTCGTGAGCATCGACGTGTAGGGCGCCCTCCGCTATGAGCGCGCTGCCGTGCGACGATTGCTCAACCTGCCCCTCTACCGCCGCGATTCCATCGGACAGAGCTACCACGTGCTCACCTTCGAGACGCCCGGCGGCCTCGACGCGAAGGCGGGCCAGTTCGCGATGGTGCGCGGCGCGACCTGGGGCGACGCGCCGCTCTTGCCGCGCCCAATGAGCTTGCTCACCTCGGGAGAACGGCCGTCGATCCTGATCAAGGTCGTCGGCGAAGGCACGGCGCGCATGGCCCACGCGTCGAGCGGCGAGCCCTTTACGCTGCTCGCGCCGCTCGGCGAGCCTTGGGCCCCCTGCCCCCACGATCACGTGCCCTTGCTCGTCGCAGGCGGTGTGGGCGTGGCGCCGCTGCTTTTCCTGGCGCGCGAGCTCAGCGCCCACGCGCACCGCCCCGTGTTCCTGTACGGCGGCCGCACCATGCACGATTTGCCGCTCTCCGAAGACCTCTCGTCGCTGGCCGACCTGCGCATCGCCACCGAAGATGGCAGTCGTGGCGAGCGCGGACGGGTCACGCGGCTCCTCGAAGAAGCCCTCGAAGAGCTCAGCGCGCAGGGCAAAAAAGCCAAGGTCTACACCTGCGGTCCCGATCCGATGATGGCGGCGGTTGCGAAAATTTGCCGCGAGAACCAGGTGCTTTGCGATGTCTCGCTGGAGACGCCCATGGCCTGTGGCTACGGCGTCTGCCTCGGATGTCCCGTGGCCAAGGCGGGAGGTGGCTTCTTCTACGCCTGCACCGAGGGCCCCTGTGTGGACGCGACGCGCATCGCGTGGAGGAACGCCTGATGAGCAGCATCGAGCTCTCCGATCTGGCCGTGCAGGTGGGCGCGCTGCGCCTGAAAAACCCGATTTTGACGGCCTCGGGCACGTTCGGCTACGGCCTCGAGTACGACGACTTCTTCGATGTGGCGGAGCTTGGCGGCATCTGCACCAAGGGCCTGTCCCTCGAGCCACGGGCGGGCAACCCACCCGCGCGCATCGCCGAGACCGCGGCCGGCATGCTCAACGCGATTGGGCTCGCCAACGTGGGTGTCGAGGCCTTCTGCGTCGACAAGCTGCCGAAGCTAAGGGCCCGGGGCGTCACGGTGGTGGCCAATATCTTCGCCACGACGATCGAAGACTTCGTGCTGCTCGCCAAGCGCCTTGACCGCGAAGAGGGTGTGGCGGCCGTAGAGCTCAATGTGTCGTGCCCCAATGTCGACAAAGGCGGCCTCGAATTTGGCTGTGATCCGGTGGCCGCGGCGCGCGTGACCGAGGCCGTGCGCGCGGTCACCAAACTGCCAATCTGGGTAAAAATGTCGCCGGAAGCAGGGGATTTGCGCGGCGTCGCCAGGGCCTGTGAGGAGGCCGGCGCCGACGCCTTGACTGCCATCAACACCATTCGCGGCATTTCCATCGACGTCGCCAGTTTTCGGCCGCGGCTCGCCAATCGCACAGGGGGCCTGTCCGGCCCCGCGATCAAGCCCCTTGCCCTGCGCATGGTGTGGGATTTGGCGCGCGCGGTGAAGATACCCATCATCGGCATTGGCGGCATCGCCACCGGCGAAGATGCGGTGGAGTTTCTCCTCGCCGGCGCCACGGCGGTGCAGGTCGGCACGGCCAGCTTCGCCGATCCCCGTGCGGCCCGCCGGGTCCTCGAAGAACTGCACGCCTTCTGCCAGCGGCGGGGGCTGCGGCCGACCGAGCTCGTCGGGCGCGCCGGCGCGAGCACCTGAGGCAAATTGCCACGTTCTCCTGGCGAAATGAGCATTCTTGGCGCCGAAAGCGATCAAGCGTGGCAAATTGTCGCTGGCGACGAAACCGCCCCCCGGGGTGTTACGTTCCATGGACGTCCAAACCATTCCGGCTCGAGGTTCACGATGCAATTGGCGCAAAATCGCTTGTTTTCTCGGTCGCTCACGGCGGCCATCCTGGGCTCGGTCGTGGCGCTCGCGGGGTGCGGCAGCGATGACACGACGGCCTCCACCGAGCACGAGCACACCAACACCTGCGGGGTGCCGGCCGACGAGTACACCGCGGCGATGAGTAAAATGGGCGCGGCTGGGAAGTTTGAAATCATGCTCATGGAGAGCAACCCTGGGCCCCCGATCAAGGGCGAGAACACCTGGATGATCCACGTGATGGACATGGCGGGCGCGGGGGTGCCGGGGGCCACGGTGACGGTGACGCCGTTCATGCCGGAGCACGGTCACGGCTCGCCCATCGACCCGGTGCTCACCGACGAAGGCGACGGCATGTACATGGCCACCCCGATCTCGTTCTCGATGCCGGGAATTTGGGAAAATACCATCACCGCCAACGACGGCGCGGGCAACGAAGACAGCGTGGTCTACACGTTCTGCATCGATAGCGAGTAGACTTCGGTCCATGGTCGTGTCGCAACACCAGAGCCGTCCAGCGAGGCTCCTGGTCCCTTGTCTCTTCGCTCTTCTCCTCGCACCTTCGGGCTGTGGGGGCGACGAAACGTCGTCCTCGGGCTGTGTCACGGTCACGACCGATTGCACACCGCTTTACGAGCCCACCTTCGACAACATCCACACGAAGACCCTCGTACCTTCGTGCGCGCTCTCGGGGGCGTCTTGCCACTCCAGCCAAGGCCAGCAGGGTGGGCTCGCGCTCGACGACCCCGACATCGCCTATTCCGGCATCACGAGCCGCATAAATGCTGCTGATCCGGGGTGCAGCGTATTGTTTGAGCGGCTATCATCCTCGGAACCGGCTATGGTGATGCCGCCGGGTAAGCCCCTTCCCGCCTCTGAACAGTGTGCCATTGCACAATGGGTCCAGGCGGGCGCAGTACGATAATGCAAAAGGCCTTCTTCCTTTCAAGCACCCTGTTGCTCTGCCTCGGCGCCGCGCCTCTTTTGGCGTGCAGCGACGACACCAAAGACAAGGTCTATCTCGACAAAGCCGCGATGATGGACCCTGCAACGTGCAAGAAATGTCACGAAAACCACTACCAAGAGTGGTCGGGCAGCATGCACGCTTACGCCGCGGACGACCCGGTGTTTCTCGCCATGAACGCGCGCGGGCAAAGGGAGACGAACGGCGAGCTGGGCGACTTCTGCATCAGTTGCCACGCGCCCCTGGCGGTCGCCGCGGGGCTCACCACAGACGGTCTCAACATCGCGGAGGTGCCCCAAGAGATGAAGGGCATCACCTGCTATTTCTGCCACAGCATCAACGGTGTGACGGGCACACACAACGCGCCCATGACCCTCGCCGACGACCTCGTCATGCGCGGGGGGCTGGAAGACCCCGTGGAAAACGAGGCCCACGCGTCGAGCTACTCCACCCTTCACGATCGACGGCAGTTCGAGTCGTCGAACCTGTGCGGCCCCTGCCACGACATCGTCACGCCGCACGGCATCAACCTGGAGCGCACCTTCCAAGAGTGGAAAGACTCGTTGTTTGGCAACAACGTGTCTGGACAGCACCTATCCTGCGCGGGCTGCCATATGCCTGGTCGCGAGGGGCTGGCCGCGGATGCGCCGGGCGTCTACCTGCGCATCACCCACGAGCACAAGTTCCCCGGCGTGGACGTGGCCCTCACCGACTGGCCCGAAAAAGATGCCCAGTTGGCCGCCGTGCAGCGAGACCTCGATCCGGCGATTCAACCGCAGCTTTGCGTGGCTCCCTACCTCGGCGGCGTCAAGCTCGAGGTGTGGCTCGACAACCTGTCCATGGGGCACAAGTGGCCAAGCGGCGCGGCGCAAGACCGTAGGGCGTGGGTCGAGCTGATCGCCTATAAAGACAACGACGTGCTCTATCAAAGCGGTGTGTTCAAGAAGGGCGAGATCGTCAGTCCCGAGAACGACCCCGATCTCTGGCTGCTTCGTGACAGGTTGTTCAACGACGCAGGCGAAGAGGTCCACATGTTCTGGGAAGCGAAGAGCTACACGTCCGAGCTCTTGCCCCCCGCGGTGACCAACGACAAGAACGATCCGGCCTATTACCACGCCGTAAAGCGCGATTTTCCGAGCCTCGACGAGATCCCGACACGCATCACCCTGCGTGTGCAGATTCAACCCATGGGCCTCGAAGTGCTCGATAGCCTGATCGCCTCAGGCGACCTCGACCCCGCCATTCGCGACGCCATGCCCACGTTCGAGCTCGCGGGCAGCGTGCTGGAGTGGACGCCGGACAAGGGCTTCAATTGCATCAAGTGAGCGTCACGTGACCCGCTTTAGCGTCGGTTGACTTTGCTGGCGGGCGAACAATATAAGACGCCCCATGTCAGGCCCTCTCAACCTCGCTCCTCGCCTCGCGCTCGTCTTTTTCGGCCTCGCGGCCCTCGCTCCTTTGACGGGCTGCACGGTCACCACCCACGAGACACGCCTCTCCACGCTCGGCACACCGCGCACAGCGGCCGAAATGCTGGAGGTCATCGACACGCCCGGGCGCGTCGAGGTCGAGACCGTTGTTTCAAGCGAATGGGCCATCGACAGAAGCGGCCTCATCAACCTCGATCACCCGAAGGCGGTCGCCGCCGGCCTCCAAGACGTCGAAGAGCCGATTCAGGTCTATTTTCATGGCGTCAAGCACCCCGAGAAGGGCCTCTATGTCGTCGACACGGGCATTCAAAAAGCCCAGCGCGACGCGCCCGACGAGGCCGCCGTCCATGGCTTTATCGCCTCCGCGGCGAAGGTCGACAAGATGAAGATCAAGACCACGCTGGGCGACTGGCTGGCGGCGCAAAACCAGCCTTTGCAAGGCGTTTTTTACACGCATTTGCACATTGACCACATCATGGGCACCCCCGATGTGCCCAGTACAGCACGCCTGTTCTCGGGGCCCGGCGAGGGCACCGCGATGGGCTTTCTCAACCTCTTCGTTCAAGGCTCCTCGGACCGCGCGTTCGAAGGCAAGAGGCCCTTGGAAGAGTGGCGCTTCGTCAATGAGCCTGGGGGTCGCTTCGAGGCGGTGATGGACATCTTCGGCGACAAGGAGCTCTGGGCCATCCTCGTCCCCGGCCACACGCCCGGCAGCACAGCCTATCTCGCGCGCACGCCCAAGGGGCCTGTGCTGATGGTGGG
>CAYLJT010000354.1:0-8600 GCA_964383995.1 uncultured Polyangiaceae bacterium | reverse complement strand
GGCGCTCCAGGCGTCGAGGTTGGCGTAGGGCGAAAGGTCAAGGGTCGAGCTCGGGGGCAGCGCTTTGCGAGCGTTCTTCGCGGGGTTGTGCTAGGAGGCGTCGCACCTGCGTCAACGCGCCCTTTTTTCCCGGCAAAAGCCTCCAGCGAGGCGTCTTTCACTCTCTACGAGCCCATGCGAATTCCTGCCCGTCTTGTGTCCCTGGTCGATGACGGGATTATCGATCAGGTGGTCCGCCCGTTGATGAGCGGCAAAGAAGCGGAGGTGTTCTTGGTGCGCTCGGGGGGCGAGCTCCGGGTAGCGAAGGTCTACAAAGAGGCCATCCACCGCAGCTTCAAACAGCGCGCCCAATACACCGAGGGGCGTCGCGTGCGCAACAGCCGCGATCAGCGCGCCATCGACAAGCGAACACGGCACGGCCGCGCCGAGGACGAGGCCGCCTGGCAGAGCGCCGAGGTCGATGTCATCTACCGCCTGACCCACGCCGGCGTGCGCGTTCCGAAACCTTACCATTTTATCGATGGTGTGCTGCTCATGGAACTCATCACCGACGCCGATGGTGAGCCCGCGCCGCGCCTCGGGGAGACGCCCCTCGATCCTGACGAGGCAAGGTGGGTGTTCGATGCGCTGCTCGGGGAGGTCGTTCGCATGTTGTGCGCGGGCGTGGTTCATGGCGATCTGTCGGAGTTCAACGTGCTCATGGGGGCCGATGGCCCCGTCGTGATCGACTTTCCGCAGGCCGTGGACGCGGCGCACAACCTCAACGCGCGCAAGCTCCTTGTCCGAGACGTCGACAACCTGCAGCGCTTTCTTTCGCGGCATGTGGCCCACCACGTTCGCCCCTTCGCCCAGGAAATGTGGGATCTGTACAGCCGCAGTCTGCTGACCCCCGAGACCCGCCTCGGAGGCCGCTTTCGGGCACCGGAGAAGAAGGTCGACACGGCCGCGGTGCTCGAGCTGATAGGCGACGCCAACCGCGACGAACGCCGGCGTCGGGAAGCGCAAGGCATGGCCCCACGCGGCGTGCCGGGGCCTGCGCCGCGCCGCGTGGAGGTCATCGTCGTACCCAACCGCTCGGCCGGCGCAGGGCGCGGGCACGGAGGGCATGCGCCGTTCGCGAGCGCGGCGGCCAACGCGCCCCGCGGGCCCAACCACGCGAGCCGCAATCACGGTTCGGGCCCGCCCGGTCGGGGGCGCCTGGACGAAACGCCGAGCTTCGGATCTACCCCTCCAGGTCGGGGCGAAAGCTCCAGCGACCGTCGCCGCGCCCACCCGCATCGACCGCGCTGAACACGGTTCTTTCGGTCCCCTGCCGTTGTGGCGTATGCTCGAACGAGGTGGCCCGATGATCGTATACCCCATGCTTCGCAGTTTTCTGCGCACGGTAGCGTCGGTGTTCTTTCGTCAGATCGAGGTCGTCGGCCTGGAGAACGTGCCGGCCGAAGGGGAGGGGCCGGTCATCTTCGCGGGCAACCATCCGAACTCGCTCATCGATCCCGTGTTGATCGTCGGCTACTCCGGGCGGGTGGTGCGCTTTGCGGCGAAGGATGTGCTGTTCAAGAGCCGCTTGTTGGCGCCGATCCTCAACGCGCTGGGGGCTGTTCCGGTGGCCCGAAAGACGGACCACGAAGGAAAGGCGCTCGACAACGACGCGGCCTTCACCGCTCTTACCGCGGTCCTCGCCCGCGGAGAGGCGATGGGCATCTTCCCAGAGGGGTTGAGCCACGACGACTCCCAGCTCAAGCGCCTCAAGACGGGCGCGGCGCGCATCGCCTTCGACGCGGCCACGAAGCACCCCGACATCCGTATTCGGGTCGTCCCGTCGGGCCTTACCTACATTCACCCAAAGCGCTTTGCGAGCCGTGTACTGCTGCAGTTCGGCGCGCCCATCGAGGTGGACGCGCCCTGGCTCGCGCGCTTCGAGAAGGAGCCCCGGGAGGCGGTGCAGGCCTTGACGCAGACCATCGAGACGGCCCTGCGCAGCCTGACCGTCAACGCCGCCGATTGGGACACCCTGGTCGTGCTCGACGGCGTGCGGCGCATCTACCAGCCCGCCAACATTGCCATGGAAGATCGGGTGACCCTCGCTCGCAGGTTCAACGACGTCTACCCAAGCGTCAAGGATGAGCCCGAAGTGGTCGCCATCTACGATCGCGTCAAGGCGTACAACGAGCGCCTGCGGGCGGCGGATCTGACGGATCGGGATCTGCGGCGTGAGGTGCGACCCGGGGAGGCCCTTGGCAAGCTTCTCCGCCATCTGGTGTTGCTCTTCGTATGGCTCCCCCTGGCCCTCCCGGGCCTCGTGCTCCACGCGCCGATCGGCATCTTGGCGGCCTGGGCAGGGCAGACGCTCACCCCACGAAAAGACGTCGTGGCTACCACGAAGCTCGTCGCTGGGCTGCTCGGCGTGCTCCTGCTCTACGCGGCGGTCGTGGTGGCGGCGGCCTGGTTCTACGGGCCCCTCGCGGCCCTCGGTGCGGCGGCGCTCTTGCCTTTGACCGGGGCGGCGACCCTGCGCGTTTTGCAGCGGAGCGCCGCGGTAAGGCGCGTGCTCAGTACGCTGGTGCGCCTGTTCTCCCTCCGCCACGAGATGGACGCGCTCCGCAAAGAGCGGGCTGCCTTGGAGGTCGTCGTGGTGCAGGCGGTGGACAGGTTTCGTCCGGCGGATATGGTGCCGATGTTCCCGCGGAGCGTGTCCGTCGCGAAGGATGTCGCCTCGTGAGCCCTCCCGTCGTGCTGCTGCATGGCCTGGCGCGGACGCACCGGTCGATGAACGGCCTCGCCGCGTTCTTGCGGCGGGAAGGTTTCTCGCCTTGGGCCCATACCTACCCATCCCGTCGCCTGACCATCGCCGACGCCGCGAGGGCGGTCGAGGAGCAGATTCGACACGATCTTCCAGGTCAAGAGCTGTTCGCCGTGACCCACTCGTTGGGCGGCATCTTGCTCCGCCACATGCCCCATCTGCCGTGGAAGCGGGTGGTCATGTTGGCGCCCCCCAACCGGGGGAGCCGCGTCGCGCGCACCCTCGGCCAGAACCCGCTTTTTCGCTGGTTTTATGGCCCCGCCGGGCAGGAAGTCTCGGACGCCGCCGATTGGCCCGCGCCCACGGCCCCCTTCGCGGTCATCGCGGGGACGGCGCATGTCTCGATCGGTAATCCCACCGGTTGGGCCACCAAGGGCTACGGAATCTTCCAGGACGACGAGCCCAACGACGGCACGGTGGCCGTCGCTGAGACGCGCCTCCCGGGCATGAGCGCCTTTCGGACGGTCGCCGCGAGCCACACCTGGATCATGAACGACGCCGAGACGCGCGCGCTCATCGTCGCCTTCCTGCGGACCGGCGAGCTTACCCCTTCGGCTTTGGCCTAGTCTCGGACAAAAGAGCGCTCAGGCGTCCTCGTACCAGACCTTGATGACCGTCACTTCGGTGGGGCCCTTGGGGCGATTGACGACGGCGCTGTCTCCGACGGCCTTGCCGAGCAAGGCCTGGGCGACGGGGGAAGCGACGCTTATCTTGCGGGCTGCGAGGTCGAGCTCGTCGGTGCCCACGATGCGGTAGGTGAGCTCGTTTCCGTCCTCGTCTTCCACGGTGAACCAGGCCCCGAAGAAGACCTTACCTGCTTGCTCGGGGGCGGGCTCGACCACCTTCAGGATGTCGAGGCGCTTGGTAAGAAATCGAATTCGGCGGTCGATCTCCCGCAGCTTCTTCTTACCATAGATGTACTCGGCGTTCTCGCTCCTGTCGCCCTGCGCCGCGGCGGTGGCGACCTCGTCGGTGATTTTCGGGCGGTCGACCTTCCACAGCCGCGAAAGCTCCGCGGACAGGGCGTTGTAGCCGGCGCGGGTGATGAGCTGGGTGCCCTTCGGGCGAACCGGATCCGCGTCCCGTGGATCGTCGTCGTCTTCGTCGTCGTCCGGTTCTTTGGTGAAGGCCTTGGACATCCCCGTCATGTAGCACGGGCTCCATCAAATGGGTGTATTGCCAGCGCCGATATGGTAAGCAGGGTTTCGTTTTGGCCGTCGGCCCCCAACTCGGAGCATCTCCTGCGCACGCTTCACCTTTCATTCGCCGATGTTTCGCTGGTTTGCCGAATCGCAGGGGAGGGGGGCGCGGGACCTTGGGTGCTCTTGGTGCACGGGTTTCCGGACGACGCGACGACCTGGGACCCGGTCGCGGAGGTCCTGGTCGACGCCGGCTTTCGGGTGGTGATTCCCACCATGCGCGGCTATGCGCCGAGCGGTATCTCCAAGACCGGACGGTACGACGCCGAGACCCTGGGCACCGACCTCTTGGAGATCGCGGACCACGTTTCGCCCGACGAGCCGGTTTGCCTCGTGGGTCACGATTGGGGCGCCGTGGCGTCGTTTGCCGCGGTGGGCATGCGGTCCCAACGCGTCAGTCACCTTGCCACGCTGGCGGTCCCCCATCCGCGGGCGCTGCTCGCCAACCTTTCGGCGGCGCAACTGCGCCGCTCCTGGTACATGGGTCGTTTTCAGTTGTTCAGCGCGGAGCGCGCCTTGTCGGCGGATCGTCACGCGCTCGTCGAGCGGCTCTGGCGCGATTGGTCGCCAAGCTACCAAGCCACGCAAGACGAGCTCGACCGCGTGAAACAGGGCATCGCCGGGCGCGAGCGTGACGTCATCGCCTATTACCGTGCCCTCCTCAGCAAAGACGCCTGGCTCGGAGCGTCGCGTCGCGCGCTTTTTTCCCCGGTCCGCGTCCCAGCCATTCACCTCCACGGTGCGGAGGATGGTTGCATTGGCCTGGAAACCAACCGCGGTGCTGACAAGTGGTATCGGGCGGGCTACCGGCTTTACACCATCGAGCAGGCCGGGCACTTCGTACAACGCGAGCGACCGGACCTCACGGGCCGTATCCTCCTCGAATTTTTGCCCAACATTTCCCCCTCGACCAAAGCTTAGGGTAAACTCCGGCCGCGCGGCTTTTCGAAGGCCGACCAAGGTCCCTATGCTCTACTTGCTCCTGGGTATTGTCATCGGTGGTGCGGTGGCGTGGTTTCTGCGGTCCCGCATCGCGCCGCCCGCGCTCCCGGCCACGGCGGGGTCGACGTCAGACAATCATACCGGCAACACCCTGCCTCCACCTCCCCTCGGCAAGCGGCCCGACCTGGCCCCCGCGTCGGGGCCTCGACCCCAACAAAACGTTATCGAGGGGCTGACCGGGGACGTCAAAGACAAGACCTTCGTCATCGGTCAGCGCATCGTCACGGTGGGCAGAAGCCCGGTCAACTACGTGCAAACCGTGGACTCTGCCGCGTCGCGCGTCCACTGCCAGTTGCGAGCCGACCCGGAGGGCATGTGGCTCACGGACATGACCACGCGCAACGGCACCTTCGTCAACGAGAAGCGTGTCAAGGGTCGTGTCAAGATCGAGGACGGCGATCTGATCACCATCGGGTCGGCCATTTTCCGCTACCGCGCGGGGGCCGTGGTGCGCGAAGATGCGGCCCTGAAGCCGAAGATGGCAGGGGCCTCGTCGAAGCTGGAGACGGCGCCCGCGGTCGGGACGAAGAAGGCGCTGCATGGGTTGGTGCAGGCAGCCCTCCGCGCCAAGGACGGCGACATTCAAGAGGCCGCCAAGGCCCTCGAAATCGACGTCCACACCGTGGTGGAAATCATGCGCCTCGACGACAGCGACGGCGGCGCGTCCTAGCGCTCAATCACCAGCACACCGAACGCCTCGGGCACGTGGAAGTTGGGCTTGGGGGTCTTCGGCGGGCTCCAGGCCAGGTAGTTGCGGTTGCCTGTGCCTTCCATGCGGTACAGGCCTAGGGGGAGGTTCGCCCCGGGCACCAGGGCGGCCGTGATCTCCTTGGCGCGCAGGGCCACCTCGATCACCGCTCGGCGCTGGGCGACGTCGCGGGCGGTAGAAATCTCCGCGTGGCTCGACCATTTCGTGTCGCTCTTTTTGGCAAGCTTATCCATGTCCAGGTCGAAAAAATGCCCAAAGGGCCCAAGCTCGATCTCCAGGTAGCGTTGCGGCGTGTCGGCCTTGGGGGTGAAGAAGAGCTCGACGCAATCTTCCTTGTAAAGGCCTTCGCGCTCCTCGTGGATGGGGCGCGATGTGTCGCTGAACAGGCCCGCGCCTTCGAGCTCGAACAGGGCGTACAGGGCTTCGGTTGACCACAGGAACCGCGCGGTCGTACGGATGCCCGTCGCCTTTCCTGCGTAGTCGGTGTCCCAGACAACGGGCTTGGCGCGGCCCCAGGCGGTGTCGGCGGAGGTGCCGTCGAGCAGCAGCTTGTCGCTGCCCAGGGGGGCCGCGTAGGCCTTGGGCTTGTCGCTGCTGGCGGCGGGCTTGTCCGCGGCGGGCGCGCCGTCGGCGCTGTCGATGCGAAAGGGCGCCATGGCCTTGAAATGGTAAGGTCGTGGTTGATCGAGGAGCGGGGCGCCGGTGCCGACCACCTTGACGTGGGTCAAGTCGAGGCCGAAACGTTTGGCGGCGAGCTCGATCAAAGGGCTTGTTTTGTGGCCCCCTAGGTACTTGGCGAGGTCTGCGTTGTCCCACAGCCCGAGCAACGTCGCGCCAACCCGATCGACCAGGATGGGGTTCGTTCCACCTATGGCAAGGTTTTCTTTGGTGGGCACGAGCTCCTGGAAACCGTCGCCGTTTTGCCCCGGAGCGCCGTCGACGAGGACCACATCGGGGGTGGAGATGGCCAGCACATCGACCATCCGCTCGCCGAAAATCATGAGGTCGTTCACGTATTCTTTTCGGTCTTCTTTGCCCGCCTTCTTGTTGGCAAGGTAGTCCCGGAGCTCGATGTGGCTGCGCCATTTTTGCTGGTGGGCGGGGGAGCGGTCGGAGTACATGACCGTGCCCTGCATGCCCTTGATGGCCAAGCTGACCACGGAGAAGCGGTGCGCCTTGAGCTTGGGCACGGAGATGAATAGGCCGTGATCGAGCACCTCGGCGAGGAGCTTGGGCATGAGCAACGTGGGCACGTGGGTCTGCTCGATGCCCGTGATTTTGAAGGGCGCGCCGGGCCGACTGCCCTGGACGTCGAACACACCGTCGTCGTCGAGGGCGACGAGGGGCACGCCCTCTTGCTTGGTCATCGCCGCGTAGCCGTTGAGCTGAATCAGCTCTTGGAAATACTTGTGGCTGTGGCCGCAGCCGTCGGCGACGGTCACGTTGGTGTAGCCCCGGGCTTTCAGGCACTGCAATACGCCGCGGGTGAACTCGACGTCGGTGGTGCGACCGCTGACGCCGTTGTCGCCGCCCGATTTGGCGGGATCCTTGACGCTGTCGTAGCCGCACAGGTTGGGTTTGACCAGGATGGGGGTCTCGGGTGGTCTCTTGGGGACCACCGCCTCGCAGATGTCCTTGCCGAGGGTCTTGGCGTTGTCGCCGACCAGGACCGTGACCGCCGAGAGATCGCTCCTTAGCCGTGCGCCATGTCTTGCCATGAGCGCCTGACCGTCTACCTGGTCATTGGTCACCACGCTGGGGCCGCTCTCGTAAACGGGTGAAGCATGGCTCGTGACGTCCACCGACGCCGACGGCGCGGGGGCCTCGACCGGGGGCTCGGCCGGGGGCTCGGCGAGCGCGGAGGGCAGGCTCGACGCGAGCGCGGTCGTCGTCGGTAGAGCGCTCGAGGGGCTTGGCGGTGGTGCCACGGGCGATGAGCAGGCTGCCGCAAGGATGGGCAGAACGAACAGGAAGACAGGGGGCTTGGCGGGGTGCATCACGGGCGGCCTCGGGGGCCGCGTGAGCCTACACCAGGGCCCCGCAAATGCCTACGGTCATGGGCGGACCCGCGCCGTCACGTCGTAGCGCACCTCGGTGACCTCCCAGGAATAGAAGACGAAGTCACCTTCGGCGAGGCGCCAGATGACGTCGCCTTTCACGGGGATCTCCACGCCGTCCATGACGCGCCAAGCGCTGGCCGGGATGACCCAGGGCGTGAGCTTCGCCTCGGCGCCCGAGCCCATGTAGCGCATGGCCGTGAGCTTGGCGAAGCGCCCCTTTTCGTCGAAGTGGAACGTACAGGAACCTTCCACGCCCCGGTAGCTCATGGTCGCCTTCGCGGAGGTGTCATCGACGGCTTCCCAACGCACGTGCGGTGAGAGCGCGCCCGCGGGAAACCAGACGGTTTCGGCCAGGTAGCGTTGCAGGCTGCCTTGGGCGATCTTGTCGTCGTCGGCGTCGACCACGGGCACTAACGAGAGGGCCTGAATGAGCATGTGGCCCCGACCGTCGACGAACGTGTCTCGCCCGGCGATGGGTAGAAGACCTTCCATCGTGACTCGGACACGCCAAAGGAAGGAGGGCTCTTCGGTGGTGAAATATTGCTCCGCCAAAGCCGGCATGGAGCCCCCGTTGGGGGCCGTTCGCAGCACGCCCGTTTGTCGCAGAAAGACGGCCCGCGGTCGCGGTCGGTCGAGGGCCCCGGAGCGGCGAAGCCAAGCGCCTACGGGCGACGGCAGGGAAGATACCTCGTGCTCGCTGATCGGAGCGCCGACGTCCAGCTTGGTGCGCGAGAACAACGCGTCGATTTGAGCGTCCGTCGCCGCCTGAAAGCGTGCGTCGGCGGCGTGGACGAGCACCGCGACGGAAAGGACGATGTTGGCAAGGG
>CAYLJT010000353.1:0-8615 GCA_964383995.1 uncultured Polyangiaceae bacterium | reverse complement strand
GTGGTAGTAGGCGCCCACGCGCGTGAGCAAGGCGTCCGCGCCGATCGCCGACGCCGCCGCCTCCGCCAAGTTCGCCATCGCCCGCGCATGCTCCCAACTGCCCGGCGCCTGCGCCGCCATCTTCCGTAGCAGCGGCTGCTCCAGATCGGTGAGGTCGAGCAGCCGATCACGCGGCACGTGCCCGACCATGCGCTCCGCAGGCTCGCGCAGACCGCGCGCCAGGATGCCGCCCAACACACCGCCGCCGAAGCACGCGAGCAGGTTGGAGCCGAAGCCCCGGACCAAGTCGTCCATGATCAGGATGCGGCCCTCGAAAATCACCGTGAAGGCGCCGAAGGCAACGGCCCCGGAGAGGCCCGCGAGGGTGCCCGCGATGAACATGGTGCGCGGCCGCTTGCGATTGAAAAAGAAGAGCGTGGCCGCGATGCCGCGGATGAGCAAAACGCTGAGCAGCACCAGATCGAAGCGCAGGATGGAGGCCGCGATGAAGGCCACGCCGACCTCGACGATGAACGCGGTGCGGCGATCGAAGCTCAGGGCGATCCAAAGGGGCAACGCCGCGACCGGGATCCAAAATTCGGGCAGCGCGGTGAACAGGAGCAGGAGCTTGCCGATCAGCAACGAGATGGCGATCAGCACGAAGAGGCCGACCTGCGCGCGCAACAATTTTACGCGATTTTGGCCGAAATTTCGCAGGTACGAGGTCAGCATCATCGAGACGATGAAGTAGACGACGTACATGCTCGCCACGCGGCCCGCGCCGATCGGGCGGCGCGTGGACTCGTAGGCGAAGGCCGCGCGATGCTCGTCGTTGTTCTCGCGAAGGATGGTGCCGCGGGGAACAACCACGCGGGTGTGCTCGTAGGTCAGCCGCGAGCCGCGACGCCCGTCGACCACGATGCGGGTGCCGTAGGGGATGCGCAGCGTTAGCGCCGTCGGCGCATCGATCGCAGGTGCGGTCGATGAGAACCAGAGCTCCCCCAAGCCCACGATGGTGAAGACCGCCGCAAAGACCAGGCTAACAACGAAGCCCGCCACGGGGCCGGCGCGAACACGCGTGCGCAGCATCGACAGTGCGAACAGTAGTACACCCGATCCGCCGCAAATAGGCTTTCAACGAAAGAGCGTCGCGTGCGCGTTGCTGATACCGACCATAATTGCTAGCCAAGTAAGGGTGTCGCCTCTCCGCACGCGCCTGACGCGGAAGCGCAGCGTTCTCATGATGGGGATCCTCAACCTGACGCCGGACTCTTTCTCGGACGGTGGCCTCTTCATCGACGAAGCCGCGGCGCGGGCGCACATCGATTCCATGGTGGCGGAGGGCGCCGACATCATCGACATCGGAGCCGAATCGACGCGGCCCGGAGCCCCTCGCGTGCCCTCTTCCGAACAGCTGAGGCGCCTCGGTCCATGCGTACAATACGCCGCAAAAACAGGCGCGCTCGTGTCCATCGACACCACGCTGCCGGAGGTCGCGGCGTTCGCGCTGCGCGAAGGCGCGTCGATCATCAACAGCGTGTCGCTCGAGCCCGCGGCCGAGCTCGGAGCGCTCGCTGCCGAGCACAACGCGGCCCTCGTGCTGATGCACTGCCGCGGCGCCATGAGCGAGATGCCTGGCTTCTCGGCCTACGCCGACGACGCGTATCGCGACGTCGTGAGCGAGGTCGCCAGCGAATGGAAGGCGGCCGCCGAAAAGGCACAAAATGCCGGTCTCCCCGCGCAGGACGTGGTGCTCGATCCGGGCCTCGGATTCGCGAAGAACGCACGCCAATCGCTCACGCTCTGCGCGCGCCTCGACGAGCTCGTCGCCCTCGGCTACCCGGTCCTGGTCGGCACGAGCCGCAAATCATTCTTGGCCCACGCGGTTCGCGCGTCCGACGACGCGCCCCTCGTGCCGCCCTCCGAGCGCCTCGGGGCGACCATCGCGTCGGTGCTCGCGTGCGCGGCGCGGGGCGCTTCGATCGCGCGTGTCCACGACGTGCTGGAGGTGCGGCAAGCCCTCGCCTTCATGGGCGCGCTCGACGCGCGGGGCAGCGCGGAGGCCCATGTTTGAGCCCCTGCGCCACGTGTTGGAAGAGCGCTCGTTTGGGCTGATTCTGCGCGATTTGCTCGACATCTTCATCGTCGCCTACGTCATCTACCGCGGCCTGCTCGTGCTGCGCGGAACGCGCGCGATGCAGATGGGCCTCGGCCTCGGCATCGTGTTCTTGGTTTACCTCGGTGCCCAAGCCGCGGGCCTCGCGACGCTCTTGAGCCTGCTCTCGTGGCTCTTGTCATCGATCATCATCGTGGTGATCGTCGTCTTCCAAAACGACATCCGCCGCGCGCTGATCCGCATGGGCGCGCGGGCGTGGCTCGGCAGCGGCCGCGAGCAACAGTCGCGCGTGATCGACGAGGTCGTGGCCGCCGCGACCGAGCTCGCTCGCCACCGCATGGGCGCGATCATCGCGTTCGAGCAAGACGCGAACATCCTCGAGTTCGTCAAGAGCGAGGGCATCACGCTCGACGCGTCGGTGACACGCGAGCTCTTGGCCAGCATCTTCGTGCCCGAATCGGTGAACAAACTGCACGACGGCGCGGTGTTGATCCGTGACCTGAAGATCGCGCGGGCTGGTGTCTTCTTCCCGATGCCCGAGACACGCAACATCGACGCGAGCCTTGGATCGAGGCACCGCGCGGCCCTCGGCATCACCGAGGAGACCGACGCGGTGGTGGTCGTGGTCAGCGAAGAGCGCGGTACCATCAGCTTTTGCTTCAGCGGCAACGTGGTCTCGAACCTCGACGGCCAAGCCCTACGCCAGGCGCTCCTCGGTCTGTTCGGGCGTGCCGCGAAGAACCGCGCGCACCGCAAGGCCGCGTCGACCAGCGCGCCGCCCGCCCGCACGACGACGCCCGCGCCACGCAGCACATCACCTTCCCTCGCCACGCCGCTGCCCGGCGCGGTCGCGCCCAAACCGGCGCAACCCGCGGCAAAGCCGGTGTCGAGCGTGCCTCTCGCGGCAACGAGCACAGGCCGCGATGTCTCGGACAAGGTCGCCTCCGAGCGCGGCGCGACGCCCATTCCGCCCGCATCCGCGGGCCCCTCGACGAGCACCGCAGGGCCCACCAGCGTGCGCACACCGGCCTCGCGCACCTTCCTCGCGCCGGCCAAATCGCCGTCCACGCCCCCCCCCGCCGAGACCACGCCGGCCCCCGGAGATGAGCCGTGACGATCGTCGATTCGTTGCGGTCCTTCTTGCGCAGCGCGTTCCTCGACAACCTCGGGTTGAAGGTCGTGAGCCTGATCTGCGCGCTCGGCTTCTACGTGTTCATTCACGGCGCCGAGAACGCGCAGCGCACCTACCGCGTGGGGGTCATGGTGATCCCGCCCGAAGACGCCAACCGGCGCTTGATGACGCAACTGCCCACCGAGATCGCGGTCACGCTCCGTGGTTCCCCGCAAACCCTCGACGATCTGCGTGCCGACGATCTCGGCAGCCTCCAGCTCGATCTGCGTTCGGGCCAGAAAACACGCATCGATCTCGATCCATCGACGCTACGCGTGCCACCGTCGCTGACAGTCGAAGAGATCTACCCAACGCGCATCGACCTCCGTTGGGACGACGTCGTTTCGCGCCCGATCCGCGTGCAAATCGCGCGCACAGGCGAGCCCTCGCCGGGCTTCTCCGTCAAGCGTGAGCCCCGCGTGGAGCCCGAGGTCGTCACCGCGCGGGGCCCGCGTTCGGTGGTGGACGTGATTCAATTCGCGCGCGCCGCGCCCTTCGATGTGTCGGGCCTCGTCGAAGGCGAGTACCGAAGACCCCTCGCGCTCGACAAGCCGCCGGACCTCGTGAGCTTCGACTTGGAGAGCGTCTCGGCCACCATCGAGATCACACGGCAACTATCAAACAAGCAATTTCCCGCGCTAAAAGTCGAGGTTATCGGCTTTCCGCGCGCCACGACGGTGCCCAAGACGGTCAGCGTCGTCGTCAACGGCATGGCCGAGGACATCGCGCTCCTCACCGCCGAGACGGTCATCGCGCGGGTCGAGCCCAAGCCCGATCAGGCCGAGAAAACCAGGCCCGGAAGCGCGTTTTTGGATGTGCTCGTGGACGTCCCACGCAAGACCCACGACGGCCCTCCGCCGGAGGTCGAGATCATCCCGCCGAAGGTGCTCGTGAAGTGGTGAGCGTCTGAGACGCGAAAAACCCTACTCTTTGCAGCGCTTCAGGAACTTGCCGCACTTCTCTTTGGGGAGGGCGGGCGCCGAAGGGCCGGTGTTCGAGGGCGCCTTGGGCACGGGCGTGAGCGTGAACTCGCGCGACAGGGGCGTGCCGGCGACCACGGTGATCGTCTCGTTTTGCGGGGTGTGACCGGCCTTCGATGCGACGACCGCGTGATCGCCCGCGGTCAGCTTGGAGGGCGAAGAGAACGGCTGGCCATCGACGGTGAGCGTGTCGCACGCGGGGTTGCACGAAAGCGTGACCTCGGCGTCGGTGGGCGGCGGCTCGCCCGCGTCTTCTTCGACGACCGGCGGCGGTGGCTCGGCGGGCTGGGTCTCGGTCGGCACCGTGACCGCGACGGGCCCGATCTCGGGCGTGTCGCCGTGCGTCATGAAAAACCAAGCGGCCACGCTGCCCACCACGAGCACAAGCGCGGCGAGCGCGATGAGCACCGGCACGAGCTTGCTCGATGAGCGTTGTTGAGCGGCCTGCGGCGACGCCGGAGGCGCGGCGTTCATGGCGTCCATGCCGTAGGCCCCGGGAGGCGGCGTCATGCCGCCCGCGGGAGGCGGCGCGCTCCACGAATTGCCCTGCGGAGGACCGCCTTGCGGAGGGCCCTGCGGAGGCTGCGCGCCCGCGGCCTCCATGCCCGGCGGAGGCAAAAACGCCGACGCCGGCAGAGCCGCGGTGGCCGCAGTATCGCGATTGGCCACGCCCCGGGCGAAGGCCTGCGCGAGCTCGCCGGCCGAGCGGAAGCGCTGCCCCGGATCGGGCGCCAAGGCGATCATCAGCGGCTGATCGATGCTGCCGGGGAGCGAGACGCCGAGCTCCAGCGCGCGAAGCGAAGGCGCCGTGCGCTGCGCGGCCAGCTCTTGTTGCCAAGCGGCCAGATCGGGCGCAGCGCCTTGGCAAGCGCGCCAATACGAACGGCCGGTCAACGCAAAAAATGCGATGAGCCCCAACGTAAACACATCGGCGCCCGGCCCCGCTGCGGCACCGTGCACCTGCTCCGGCGCGAGCCACGGCGCCGAAGCCGCCTGCGCCTCGGGCGTCGGTAGCGCTTGCAAAACCACGCTCGCACCAAAATCCATCACCTTGGCGCCGCCCGGTTGCGCCGGGTTCACGAAGACGTTGGTGGGCTTCAGTGCGCCATGCACGAGCTGCATGCCGTGGGCTGCATCGAGCGTCGCGCCGATGGCGCGCAACATCTCGCTCACCGCGTCGGGCGTCATCGGACCGTTTTGCAGGGCCATCGCGAGCGACGGCATGGCAACGACCTCGGTCACGCTGTACGGCGCGCCCGACGCGGGGTCGTAGCCCGCGTCGGCGACCCGCACGATGCCCTCCGGAGGAAGGCCGTTTACCGCAGCAAACACCCGCTCGATACGCGCCATGGCCTCGGCGTGTTGGCGAATGGCCATGTCGAAGAGCTTCAGCGCGACCTGCTGCCCCTGCGCGGTGACTGCGCTGTAGGTGATGGTCGAGCCGCTCGCCGCGGAGATCGGGTTTTGAATCGAATATTTGCCCGCCACGACATGGCCGGGGGGAAGCTGCGGAGCCGTCACAGTGGGCTACTCCTCGGTCGGGGCAATGGTGTCGATGGATTCCATAATGGCGACGTCCGCGTCGGAGCTGTCATCCGAAGGCACGAACGCAAGACCCACGAGGGCCTTGCCGTCTTTGAGGGGCCCGGTAAACCAAAGAATCGGGCCTTTTTTGTCGCCTCGCGCCGCGCCCTCCGCCTGCCCCAAAGCGATCTTCAGCTCCCCAAGCGTCTTGTTGTCGAGGGGCTTGTTCCAGGCGATTTTGCGCTTTGGCAGCGTTACGCCGACCTTCTTCGCGAGGGTCTCGAGGGCGGCTTCGCGGTTGGCCGCGTCTTGCTTCGCATCGCCGGTCTCGTAGCCCACCGCGGCGAATGCCGGCCCATCGTCGCCCGACTGCGCGATCGTGCCGTCGGCCTCTTGCGCGTACATCCAGCCCTTGGCGGGCACGATGCTCTGCCCCGAGTTCGCGATCCGAACCCGCACACCGGGCTCTCCCTCACATTTTTCGGCCAACGACTCGCACTTCTTCTTGGGAGGCGGCTCGTCCTTCGGCTCGGAGCTGGCGTCCGTCGGGGGCGTTTCGGAGGTTCCAACATTCGCGCTCACGCTGGCGGAGCCGCAGCCCACCGCGACAGGCAGCGCCAAGGCCACGAGGAGAAGGCCGCTTGCGCGCAGCAAGCTCGACCAGGGAGAGGGGCGTCGTAGGGTCACGGCAATCGACGTCAGTACAGACATAAGTGCGCCTTTGGGTGCCTATGGGGTGCCTAGCGAAGATCACCGGGCGACCCCGCGGCCGCCCAGCTGCGTGCGTGCGTATACTCTCCTTTTTGGCCCGTGACCACGCGACTTGTGGCCCTATGGTGACGGAGCCGTCATGGCGCGACGCATCGCGGCCAGGGGCGCCGCCTCGTCGTACAGCACGGTCCGCCCTTCGAAAGTTACCCCCAGCCGAGCCAGGAGAGCGTCCACGTCGACGTTTACCGGAGCGTTCGCCCAGGCACGGTAGAGGTCGAGGAGCACGGGCACGCCGGTCGCCCGGTCGCCCGCGGTGAGCGCATCCTCGATGGTC
Organism: uncultured Polyangiaceae bacterium; assembly: GCA_964383995.1. GTDB lineage: Bacteria > Myxococcota_A > Polyangia > Polyangiales > Polyangiaceae > CAYLJT01. The sequence goes on along the minus strand of CAYLJT010000353.1, from coordinate 1,800 downwards.
CAACGCGTCGTCACATCGCCCCCCGCGGCCAAAATCCCGCGCAGCGCATCGTCGAGGCTCTTTTTTCCGCCCGAGCGCTCGCGGATAGAAACATCAGCCACCATACAAAAAAGCGCCCCGCCCCAATATTTGCGGCCCCAGGTTGGCGTGTTGTCGAGGCCCTGATCGGAGGCCTCGGGCAGCCCCTGCGGCAGGCCCCAGGCGAGGCCGCGCCACACGTCGTCCACCGCAAGCTTCCCGGTGCGCGCCCGCGCAAATGGCTCGACGTAGGTCGCGATCCCCTCTTCGAGCCAGGCGTGCTTGCGAATCAGGTTGGGAAACGCAAGGTGAATCATCTCGTGGGTCATCACCCAGTCGTCGTCGAGCTCGGCCTGGGGCACGTCCACCCCCACCGGAGCCACGATGGAGCCGCCGCCGTTGCCGAGGGTCCGCGCGAATCCGAGCGACGCTCCGGGCGATGGCAGCAGCAAGACGAGCGCATGGCGCAGCGGAAAGCGGCCGTAATACCCGCTGACCGTAGCGGCAGAAGAGCCCACCCAGGCGAGCCAGCGCGCTCGCGTCTCCGACGGCAGGGGCCCTGCGAACGCAACCACCACCTCGCCCCCGCCCACGTCGAGGGTCTGCACGTCGAGGGGGCCGAAGGCCGAGTAGGGCGCCATATCGAGGTCGGAGAGGTCCGCCTCGTACACCCCCGGGGTCCCCACGCGGGGGTAAAGCCCCGTCACGAAGGCGCTATTTTCCGGCACGCGAACGCGAATTTCGACGGGCCCCACCTGGTCGCGAAAGGGCCGCACGAGCCAGGTGGAAGGGGGCGTGATCGCCGCATTTTCGAAGCGCAAAGCGAACCCCGGATCGTCGCCCTTGGCGGTGATCCCCGCCAGATCGAACATGTAGTCGAGCGCACAACCCTGGGGGCATGCGGGCACGCGGAAGAAGCCGTCGCGAAACGGAACCGGCTGCGCGCCGCTCGCCGTTTTGATGGAAAGCGCGCGCACATACGGCTCGGCGCCCTCGTCCACCGCGAGCTCCGGGGCCATCCCCACGGGCAGCACGGCGTTGACGTGGAGGGAGGCGCCGTCGTCCGAAAGGGCCACGTCGTAGCGAGTCAGACCCAGGTTGCGGGGAAGCGAGGTGTCCGCAGGCGGGGCCGCCGGGGCGCAGGCCGCGGCTCCGGTCGCGAGGACGAACAGCAGCCGGATCGGGAGCTTCACAGTCCCAAGGTTAGGGCACGGCCGCCCGGCGCGCCGTCGATTCTTGCGCCGGGATCTCCGAAGTGGAGCCGTTGCGTGCGGTCGTTTTCGGGACTAACTAACGCCCGGTTCCGGTTACGGACCCGCGCAAACCGCATGCGCATCCCTTTCGAGAGGCGACCAACGCGATGATCACTTGGGTCATGAAAAAGCTCTTCGGCACTTCGCACGAGCGCGCCGTGCGCCGCATGAGGCCGAAGGTGGAGGCGATCAACGCCCTCGAAAAAGAGATCGAAAAGCTCACCGACGCCGAGCTTCAGGCCAAAACGCCCGAGTTCAAGCAGAAGCTCGAAAACGGCGCCTCCCTCGACGACATCCTGGTGCCGGCCTTCGCGGTGTGCCGCGAGGCATCACGCCGCGTGCTCAAAATGCGGCACTTCGACGTACAGCTCATGGGTGGGATGATCCTGCACCAGGGGTCCATCGCCGAAATGCGCACCGGGGAGGGCAAGACCCTCGTGGCCACACTGGCCTGTTACCTCAACGCTCTGGAGGGCAAGGGCGTCCACGTCGTCACCGTCAACGACTACCTCGCACGGCGCGACTCCGA